>NZ_JALRGW010000011.1:0-77863 GCF_023253315.1 Aestuarium sp. | reverse complement strand
TGCCAGCTCATCGGCCTGCGCTTCGGTCTCGACCATAATTCGCTAGTCTAACCTGTCTGACCCTGCCAGGCGGTAATGCGTGCAATTCGATCGCCGAATCACAGCACCTGGTCCAGGAATCGGCGCAGCCGCTCGGTTTCAGCGCTCGCGAAGATCTGCTCGGGCGGGCCGGACTCGACGACCTTGCCCTCGTCCACTTGCCCCCCTTTGCAGCTATACGCCCCACTGGTTAAACCAAGGAGAAGCCAATGGGCTATAAAGTCGTCGTCGTTGGCGCCACGGGCAACGTGGGTCGCGAAATGCTCAATATCCTCGCTGAACGCGAGTTTCCGGTTGATGAAATCGCCGCTCTGGCCAGCCGTCGTTCGCTGGGCACCGAAGTGAGCTTTGGCGACAAGACCCTTAAGACCCAAGACCTCGACACATTTGATTTCGCAGGTTGGGACATTGCACTGTTTGCAATCGGTTCTGACGCGACCAAAACCTATGCACCCAAAGCGGCAGCATCGGGTTGTGTTGTCATCGATAACTCCTCGCTTTACCGCTACGATCCGGACGTGCCGTTGATCGTTCCTGAAGTGAACGCTGACGACGTCGTTGGCTACACAAAGAAAAACATCATTGCGAACCCGAACTGCTCTACAGCGCAGATGGTTGTCGCTCTGAAACCGCTGCACGACCGCGCTAAGATCAAACGCGTTGTTGTTTCGACATACCAGTCGGTCTCTGGCACGGGCAAAGAGGCAATTGACGAGCTTTGGGACCAGACCAAGGGGATGTATGTCCCAGGTCAAGAGGTCGCTCCGTCGGTTTACCCGAAGCAAATCGCATTCAACGTGATCCCACACATCGACGTGTTCCTCGACTCGGGTGATACGAAAGAAGAGTGGAAAATGGTCACCGAGACCAAAAAGATCCTCGACAAAAACATCAAACTGACCGCGACCTGCGTGCGCGTTCCAGTGTTTGTCGGTCACTCGGAATCGATCAACGTTGAGTTCGAAGAATTCCTCGATTGGGAAGAAGCGACCGACATCCTGCGCGAAGCTCCGGGCATCATGGTTATCGATAAGCGTGAAGCTGGCGGCTATGTCACTCCGATCGAATGCGTTGGCGATTACGCGACCTTCATTTCCCGCATCCGTCAGGACGTTACCGTTGAGAACGGCATCAACTTCTGGTGCGTCTCGGACAACCTTCGCAAAGGTGCTGCGCTGAACGCTGTTCAGATCGCAGAAGTCCTTGGTCAGCGCTGCCTGAAAAAAGGCTAAGCGCCACGCTATATCATAAAGAGAGGCCGGCCCCTTGGGTCGGCCTTTTTCGTTTCAGATCGAATCGAATGTGCCGTCAGCTAAGACCCTGATCTCTCGGATAGAATAAGAACGGACGTTCTCTGCCCCGATCCGGCAAACACCCCCTACAATTGAATAGGGTGGCCCTACCCACGTCCCTCACTCAGCCACCCCTACGCGCAGATGAATTTATTAAACATCCTGAGGTAGATTAACCCTGAGGCGAGCATGTCCCAACCATTGACCGCCTCAGTCAAGACGAACCTTCTTCTGTCCGGTGGCAGGCGTGTCCCAATCCTCGCTCGTTGCCGGGCATGAAGCCCCCGCCAAAGCCCTACTCGGGCCGCAGCCACCACTCACAACGGATCACTGATCCACAATACAGGACGAAAACAATGTCACTTGTGATGAAAGCTCGCCAACGTCGCCGTGCGGCATTGCTTGCCAGATACCGCAAATTGATTGCGTCACGGCCTGTCGTACTGCGCGGCGTTACCGCTATTTAAGGGAATTTCCCCTGACGTAGAAAAGGCGACCTTAGGGTCGCCTTTTTCATTAAACAGCTACGAATTTCTTCGACACGGGGTCGTAGGCATCCAACGTGCCGTCGCCGATATTGTTCCAAAGTCCGTGCAACGTCAGCATATCGTCATCGAGAGCCTTTTTCACAAACGGGAAGGTCGCGAGGTTCTCCAAACTGACCAGAACGGCCTCTTTCTCCAGTGCGGTCGTACGATCTTCGTCTGGCAGTTCGCGAACACGCTCAAAGCCAGGGCGCAACAGGTTGAGCCATGTACCCACGAAGGAGGTTTTGTCTTCGAGTTCTGGCGCATGCCCCATGCACATCGCCTCGCACCCAGCCACGCCACCGCATTGAGAGTGACCCAAAACGATCACATGCGCGACTTTTAGCGTTGTCACAGCATATTCGACCGCGGCGGACGTGCCGTGGTGATCGCCATCGGGATTATACGGCGGGACAAGGTTTGCGATGTTGCGGTGGATAAAGAACTCGCCCGAATCTGCACCAAAGATCGACGTCACGTGAACGCGGCTGTCACAACACGAGATGACCATGGCTCTCGGGCGTTGCCCTTCATCAGCCAGTCGCCGATACCACGCACGGTTTTCGGTGTAGGAGGTCGCTTTCCAACCTTGGTAGCGGCGCACCAAGTAATCCGGCAGTGGTCGAACGAATTCCATCTTTTCTCCCTTTCTGAACGGTTTCACAAATAGGCGGCATTTTCCCGAATTTCGAGACATTTTTCATTCTGCTGTAAACCAGTTGCCAATCGCCTCTGGGTAAACCCAACCCATGCAAGATCCGTTTTCATATAGGCTTGATGCCATGCCGAGGTCACAGCGCGTTGTCCGTCTTGTGCCACGACACCAATGTTTCTCTGTTAGCTTAACCCTCGATCGCATCTTGCAGGATTGTGGTGATGATGAAGCCGAGTCCAAGTTAATCGAAACCTTTGAGCATCTGGATCGGCTCCTTGTTTCAATTGAGAAATTTTATAAGGCAGGTGCCTTTGCGGCCTTGCCGGACCTAGCAAACGTTTTAGCTAAACGCCTCACAGAAATCGGACTTGGGGACGCCGCTTTGATCGCAGGTCACATTGCAGAATGCGCACGTCGGCCAGATTTAATAGCACTCAGCGCCGTCATCGCGCGGCTGGAACGAACTGTCCAATTTGCAGCACACAGCATATTTGGAGAGGTCATGGGACCAAAGCAGCCTTGATACCGCAACGGACTCAGATAATGTCATCTAAAATTTTAGGAGATGCATCTTGACCACCTCGCGAAATGACTCTCACCCAATTCCCACATGGGTGGTATCGCCAGAAAGTTGGGCAAGTTTTTCTGCCAACCTGTCGCCAGTCGCTCTGAACTGGGCAACTCAGCACGGGTTCAATGGAGGCGCTGGTCAAGCCGTCATCGTCCCGAACGAACACGGTGAAGTCAGCCTCGCACTCCTCGGCGCGGGCGATGAAAAAGCGAAGATCAGACAGCGTTTTATCGTCGGCGCCGCTGCGGCTAAACTGCCCAAAGGCACTTACAAACTAGAAGGCCTCGAAGGAGACGATCTTTTTGAAGCCGCACTAGCGTGGGAACTCGAGGCTTACAGGTTCAGCCGCTACCGGACCCAATCCGAAATGCCGGCGCTTCTCGCCCCCAATGAAGCGATTAATGGCGAAAAACTAGCCGCGTTTGTGAACGCTGAATACCTCACCCGCGACCTCATCAACACGCCAGCGAGTGACATGGGCCCAGAGGAATTGGAGCAAGCCACACGCGATCTCGCTCAGAAATTCGGCGCGCGCGTCCAGTCCGTCGTCGGTGACGACCTCCTGACCGAGAATTTCCCACTGATCCATGCCGTTGGACGAGCCTCGCCTCGTGCACCACGGTTGATCGAGATGAATTGGGGCACAAAAGGACCCCGTTTAACTCTCGTCGGTAAAGGGGTCTGCTTTGACACGGGTGGCCTCGACATCAAACCCTCTGCATCAATGGGATTGATGAAAAAGGATATGGGCGGCGCGGCAACCGTGCTGGGCCTCGCGTATATGATCATGTCGCTCAATTTGCCGCTGCAGCTACGGGTCCTCATACCTGCTGTTGAGAACTCGGTCGCCGGCAATGCATTCCGCCCGCAAGACGTCTTGCCAAGCCGCAAAGGGCTTAGCGTTGAGGTCAACAACACCGACGCTGAAGGTCGTTTGGTCTTGGCCGATGCGCTCGCATATGCGGCAGAAGATGAACCCGATTTCCTTGTGTCCATGGCCACACTTACTGGTGCAGCTCGGGTCGCTGTTGGTCCAGACCTCGCACCGTTCTACACCGATGACGATGTTGCGGCGGACGCGCTAACGCGTGGTGGTAAGGCACTGTTTGATCCCGTCTGGCGGATGCCATTCCATGCGCCATATGAAGCGCTAATTGAGCCAGCGATCGCAGATTTGGACAACGCCCCCTCGGGCGGTATGGCCGGATCGATCACAGCGGCATTGTTCCTTCGTCGTTTCGCAAGCCCCGCCTACATGCATTTCGACATCTATGGATGGCAACCAGCCGCAGCCCCTGGACGGCCCAAAGGTGGCGCAGGCCAAGGCGCGCGGGCGTTGCTACACGCGTTGACCGATATTCTGGACCTCTAATATGTCAGACCGCCGCACGACTGCCGTAAATGAGCGCGTGGCAGCGTCCCATTTGCTTGGCACTGTCCAAGCGCCAGAGTTCGTCGATGGTGAAACCTCTTATGTCCAGCGTCCCGTTGTTGACCTTTTGGACATTCCAGGAGGCAAGCGGGATCGACAACTTTTGGCTGGCACCAAGGTCACAGTATACGAGGATTTGCACGGCTGGTCGTTCGTGCAGTCCGAACTCGACTGTTACGTCGGCTACGTCCTTAGCTCTGCGCTAAACCAAACATGGCTACCGACACATCGCATTGTGACGAGATCAACTCACGCCTATCGTGACGCAAATATGAAATCGACGGATCTCTACCGCCTATCTTTGGGCGCGGAAGTCCCAGTTGAAACCTTCGTGGGTGAGTTTGCCCATACCCCCCTCGGTTATATCCCTGCTTCGCATTTGCGACCCCGCGACGAATACGAAACTGACACCGTCGCCGTTGCAACGCGATTGCTCGGAACGCCTTATCTATGGGGTGGCAACTCTGCGGACGGCATTGATTGTTCGGGCCTCGTTCAAATGGCTCATCGGCTGTGCGAGCTGCCCTGCCCTGCCGATAGTGACCATCAACAGGCCGCTATGGGAAACTCGGTCGATGACGCCCCGCAAAAAGGCGACCTCTTTTTCTGGCCTGGCCACGTAGCTTTGGTCGCGGACTCTCAACGGATCATTCACGCAAACGCCCATCACATGGCCGTTGCCTATGAACCGATCAAAGACGTCCTAGAACGGATCGGACCTGTGACTGCGCATAAACGGCTGTAGTCAATCAACCGCTCGTATCAACTTCCGTTCGAGCACGGACAAAACGGCTTTTAGGTCGTTTCCGCGTTTCAGCACTTGCCCCTCAGCTCCGATGACTGCGTATTGGCCTTGCTTCAAACGTAGCTTTGGTCGCTTTTCGATACGATACAGTGGATGCTCTGCCGTGCGCCGAAAAACAGAGAAAATGGCGACCTCACGCAGGCACGATAACCCATAGTCCCGCCATTCACCGGCTGCCACGAACCGACCATATAACCCGAGGATCGGCGCAAGCTCTGTGCGGTGGAAGGCAACCTGTTCTGGTTGCGCAGCAAAAGACGTGGGTATTTGTATCGTCATAACGGTAAGATTTGCTGCAATTTCGTTACAAATCAAGCATGCCTTGATCTTGCCCAGAAATTACCCCGCAAAGGTCCTCGACCGGCAAAAGTCGCGCCGCAATCATTGCGCATAACCAACCTATGCAAAGTGCTACGGTGCGGCGATGTTTAGCCCCCACCCAGTTCGCCGCGTCGGACACCTTGCGAAGAATAGGACCCCGCATCCCCAAGATGCGGGGTTTCCTGTTTCTTCACAAAGCCTACCCGCAGAAAATCCGTGTCAGCGTGCCGTCCTCGCCGACTTGGAAATTCAGACGCTCGGCACGATAGTCCATGGTCATCATGGAATTTGGACGCAACACGCGGACCTGCCGCAGGATCAATACACCCTCAAGCACCGTCGCATCGCGTCCAATCAGACCGCCATACTGAGCACCACCACAGGTATCTTGGGCCACATCTGGGAGGGCTGGCAGTTTAGATGTGCCAACGTCCTGACAAGCCGAAAGAAACATTGAGGACACAACAACAATAGAAAAAACCAATCGGGTCATTTTTGTCATTTTCATCATCTAGTTCACTTCAATCATCCACATCCACATTCGAACCGAAAAAATACCGTTGAATAGGACTTTAGCATCGTTCACCTTTGCGGAAATTGCAAAAAGGGAGGTTTCGCATGCGCACCCGTGCAGCAGTTGCCGTAGAAGCCGGCAAACCACTAGAGATTATGGAAGTGAACCTCGAAGGTCCGAAAGCGGGCGAGGTCCTGATCGAAGTCAAAGCGACGGGCATATGTCACACTGACGAATTCACGCTTTCTGGCGCGGACCCAGAGGGTCTGTTCCCTGCCATTCTCGGTCACGAAGGCGCTGGTGTCGTTCTCGAAGTTGGTCCGGGCGTGACCAGCCTCAAACCAGGCGATCACGTTATTCCGCTCTACACGCCAGAATGTCGCGAGTGCGAATACTGCCTCAATCCAAAGACCAACCTATGCCAGTCGATCCGCTCGACCCAAGGTCAGGGCCTTATGCCCGACGGCACATCGCGGTTTTCGATGCTCGATGGCACCCCGATCCTGCACTACATGGGTTGCTCGACCTTCTCGAACCACACAGTTCTGCCTGAAATCGCACTGGCGAAGGTGCGCCCTGATGCCCCGTTCGACAAAATTTGCTACATCGGCTGTGGCGTCACGACAGGTATCGGCGCGGTTATCAACACCGCAAAGGTCGAAATCGGCAGCCGCGCAATCGTCTTTGGTCTCGGCGGCATCGGCCTCAACGTTATCCAAGGCCTCCGTCTTGCAGGCGCTGACCAGATCGTCGGCGTTGACCTGAACCCTGACAAAGTACCGATGGCAACCCGCTTTGGCATGACCGACTTCGTGAACCCTACCGAGGTTGACGGTGATCTGGTGGCCTACCTCGTTGCGCTGACCAAAGGTGGCGCGGACTACACGTTTGACGCAACAGGCAACGTGAACGTCATGCGCACCGCATTGGAATCGGCGCACAAAGGCTGGGGTGAATCGATCATTATCGGCGTGGCACCTGCTGGCGCAGAAATCAGCACCCGTCCGTTCCAGCTTGTCACTGGTCGTAGCTGGCGCGGCACCGCATTTGGTGGCGCTCGAGGCCGCACTGACGTGCCGAAAATCGTCGATTGGTACATGGACGGTAAGATCGAGATCGATCCGATGATCACCCACACGATGCCGCTCGAAGACATCAACAAAGGCTTCGACCTAATGCATGCGGGTGAATCGATCCGTTCGGTCGTGATCTTCTAAAACACAAAAGCCCCGCTTCTAGCGGGGCTTTTCATTTGTTCAGTTGGCGATCTAGGCCCCGTAGCGGGCCATGAACATCTCAACGGCGCCATCAACGACACGCGCCTTGTCAGCCTCAGCGACAGGCACATCGTGTAGAAACATCACGCGATCCATCAGTTCAACTTTGCATAGAGCCTGAAACTGATCGGCAGCGAGCTCAAAATCTTGGATCTTTAGTTCACCGCGCTCATCGTACTGCTTTAGAAAATAAACAATGCGGGAACGAACTAGCGCTGGGCCACAATCGTAAAACTGACGACCCACTTCGGGAAACCGCTCGGATTCAGCCATGCACATCCGGTACATACGCGTGTTGAACGTCTGAGACATGATATTGATCATCTCATACCCAGCAAAGCGCAGAACGTCGCGCGCAGGCAGAGAAACGTTCACTTTGGCTGTCGCGGTATCGGCCTGAACCGCGCATTCGTTCCGCGCAACCTCCATAAACAAGAGGCGTTTGTCAGGGAAATAGCTGTAAAGCGTTGCCTTGGACACGCCTGCGGCTTTCGCGATGTCATCCACGCTCGCGCCGTCAAAGCCGTCTTTGAGGAATATCTCGCGGGCACCTTCAAGGACCTGCTCGAACTTACGCCCTCGTTTAATTTCCTGACTGTCGTCGGGCATGATGCCTCCGTCTGAACCGAGCCACATTATAAACCGCTCGGTTCAGATCAAACAAGGCATCGCCTTATTCTTGAGCGCAAACGCCAGCTTGTAGCGACGTGGCATCAAAACAACCTTGCGTCGTCTCAGGCGCAGGGTTCTGCGGCCACGTCAGGTTTGGGAATTGCATCGGTCCACCCATCGCCAAGACAGGCGAAGAGACTAACATCAGTGTGGCAGCGGTAAGGGCAGGAAGGAGTTTCATATCAGACCTCATAACTGGGATGAGTCGATTTCTAAACTAAACTGTTTGGTTTTGTAAATACAAAAATGAACCGATCAGTTCAGTTCGTGCGGCAACTGGTCTCCGTTGCACCTGCCTCAGAAAGGTCTAGGGTGGCCTCAATCAGAGAATGGAGCGATCGATGATCCCCGGGTTTTCAAGCCGACGCCGCTTTTCCGACCTCACAGAGCAAGAAATTCTGGCCCTCGCCATTTCCTCGGAAGAGGATGATGCGCAAATTTATCGCATGTATGCTGAACGGCTGCGGGCGGACTTTCCTGCCTCAGCGGCGATCTTTGATGGCATGGCCGCAGAAGAAGATGACCACCGCCGTCGATTGATCGACGAACATGAACGTCGGTTTGGCGGTGTGATCCCGCTCATCCGTCGTGAACACGTTTCCGGCTATTACGCGCGTCGCCCGATTTGGCTGGTTGAAAACCTCGGCGTCGAAACCATGCGGTCAGAAGCAGCTGCAATGGAGAAGCAAGCTGAACGGTTTTACCTCGCGGCGGCCAAGCGCACCTCGGATGCAGGCACACGTAAATTGCTGGGTGATCTCGCCGCGGCCGAGGCCAATCACGGAGAGTCTGCAGTCACGCTCGAACAAACGCACCTGACGGAAACGTCGCGCGACGAAGAAGCAGACGAAGCCCACCGCCAGTTCGTTCTCACTTGGGTCCAGCCTGGCCTTGCGGGCCTGATGGACGGCTCGGTTTCCACCCTCGCGCCGATCTTTGCGACGGCCTTTGCGACACAAAACACGCACACGACTTTTCTCGTTGGCCTCGCGGCGTCTATCGGCGCTGGTATCTCGATGGGCTTTACCGAGGCCGCATCAGATGACGGTCAAATCTCGGGCCGAGGTTCCCCAGTGAAGCGCGGCATCGCGGCAGGCGTGATGACCACATTGGGCGGTCTGGGACACGCCCTACCCTATTTGATCCCGCATTTCTGGACCGCGACTATGATCGCCTTCGCCGTAGTCTTTGTTGAACTGTGGGCCATCGTTTGGATTCAGAACCGCTATATGGATACGCCGTTCTTGCGCGCCGCGTTCCAAGTGGTCCTGGGCGGTGCGCTCGTGTTTGCAGCAGGTGCCTTGATCGGCGCGGGATAGATCACGCCGAATTTTGTCGATCATAGCGGCGAGGGCTGTTCCTTGGCTTTAGGGGACGTTAAGACGGAGCCGAACCCAGAGGAGCATACCATGACCCGACCCAAACCCGTTGTTCTGTGTATTCTGGATGGCTGGGGCAATGGCCCTGACGCGACTGCTAACGCACCTGCACTCGCGGACACACCCACCTTTGACCGCATCATGGCAACCTGCCCCACGGCAGAGTTGATCACCCACGGTCCTGATGTCGGCCTCCCTAGCGGGCAAATGGGTAACTCTGAAGTCGGTCACACAAATATTGGCGCAGGCCGTGTCGTTGCTATGGACCTAGGCCAGATCGACCTTTCGATGGAGGACGGTTCCTTTGGCAAAACCGAAGGCATCTTGACCTTCATTACCAAGTTGAAAGAAACAGGCGGGCAGGCTCATTTGATGGGTGTCGTCTCGGACGGCGGCGTTCACGGCCACATCGAGCACATCATCGCAGCCGCAAAAGTTTTGACCGACGCAGGTCTTCCGGTCGTCCTCCACGCGATCACCGACGGGCGCGATGTTGCACCAAAATCGGCTGACGTATTCATGGCTGATCTCTTGGCGCGACTGCCCGAAGGCTGCACCGTTGCGTCGGTCACTGGTCGCTACTTTGCCATGGACCGCGACAACCGTTGGGAACGTGTGTCGACCGCGTATCATGCGATGGTCGACGCCAAAGGCGCATTCACCGCCGCCGATGCAAAAACCGCTGTTTCAGACGCATTTGCCCGCGGCGAAACCGACGAATTCATCCAAGCAACCGTGATCGAAGGATATACTGGTGTTCAATCTGGCGACGGTTTGTTCTGTTTGAATTTCCGTGCCGACCGCGCCCGCGAAATCCTCGCGGCCATGGCACAGCCAGACTTTTCTGGGTTTGATCGTGGCGCGCTGCCGCCGTTTGCAGCGCGACTGGGCATGGTCGAATATTCCGTCGATCACAACGCATGGTTCGAAACCGTATTTCCTAAGCGCAAGATCGTGAACACCTTGGGCGAATGGGTTGCAAAGCAGGGTCTGACCCAGTTCCGACTGGCAGAAACCGAGAAATATCCGCACGTCACGTTCTTCCTGAACGGTGGCAAGGAAACGCCCGAAATCGGCGAAGACCGCTTTATGCCGTTGTCGCCGAAGGTTGCGACCTATGATCTTCAGCCAGAGATGTCAGCGCCCGAGGTGACAGCAAAATTCGTCGAAGCGATCGAACAAGGTTACGACCTGATCGTCACCAACTATGCAAACCCTGACATGGTCGGACACACTGGCGACCTGCAAGCCGCGATGAAAGCCTGCGAAGCCGTCGATCAAGGTTTGGCTAAAGTTGTCGAAGCCTTGGAAAAGGCTGGTGGCGCGATGGTGATCACCGCGGACCATGGCAACTGCGAAATGATGATCGATCCAGAAACAGGCGGCGCACATACCGCGCACACGCTGAACCCTGTTCCAGTGGCAGTCTTTGGTGGGCCCAAAGGTGCGACACTACGCAATGGACGTTTGGCTGACCTCGCACCAACCCTGCTGGACCTGATGGAACTTCCGCAGCCCGAAGAAATGACTGGACAGAGCCTGCTCATCCGATGATCCGCACGACCACTCTCGTCCTATCGCTTTGGACTGGAACTGCCTTTGCTGAGGCAGATCCGGGCCAAGCAGCCCTTGCTGCTGCGGCACGGATCGAGGGCGCGAGTGTCATGCTCCAAGAGGCCGACACAGCGCGCGACAGGGTGTCCGCTCTGACTGAAACGGTCAAAGCCTACGAGGACGGCCTCGTCGCTCTTCGCGCGGGGCTTCGCCAAGCCGCCATTCGGCAAGAAGCGCTTGAGACCGAACTGGACGCAAAATCGGATGAAGTCGCGCAATTGCTCGGCGTTCTGCTTTCAATGGGCCGTGCACCTGCGCCCGTGCTGTTGCTGCACCCAAGCGGACCCACGGGAACAGCGCGGTCAGGCATGATCCTCGCGGATGTGACCCCTGCCCTGCAACAAGACGTTACCAAACTGCGCTCTCAACTCGAAGAAGTTGCACTGTTGCGCGATCTGCAGGACAACGCGGCCGATAAATTGCGCCAAGGGCTGGACGGAGCTCAGACCGCTCGCGCCTCATTAAGCGCAGCAATATCCGACCGCACCGACCTACCGCAGCGTTTCACCGAAGACGCTATTCAAACCGCGCTCCTCATTTCCTCTGCCGAAACGCTCGATGCGTTTGCGAGCGGGTTGAATGACACCATTGGTGAGGAAATGGACATTCCATCGCCCGACGCACTGTCGATGCGGGGCAACATTCCCCTTCCTGTCCAAGGACGTATCCTCCGTGGCTTCAACGAAGAAGACCTTGCAGGAATTAGCCGCCCGGGGATCCTTTTGGCGACGCAGCCACGCGTGCTTGTCACAACACCTGTCGCAGCCACGCTACGGTTCAAAGGACCGCTGCTTGATTATGGAAACGTGGTGATCACTGAGCCCGCCGCAGACATCCTTTTTGTTTACGCGGGCCTCGCTGAAACGTTTGGCCAAGTGGGTGAAGTCCTGCCCGCTGGATCACCGGTGGGCATGATGGGTGGAGATTCACCCCTAGTTGACGAGATTTTGACCGATTTAGAGAACGGATCAGGCATTCGGGCCACGGAAACCCTTTATCTTGAGGTACGAGAAGGGCAATCTCCGGTAGACCCCGCGATCTGGTTCGCGATGGAGTGAGGTATACTATGAAGAAATTCGCCATTGCGGCAGCGTCGGGCACCATTCTTGGTCTTCTGGCTACAACGCAGATCGCTGGCCCCTTGATCGCTCAAGAGGCCGACCGCAATTCAACGGTCTATGAACAGCTTGATCTGTTTGGCGATATTTTCGAACGCATCCGCGCGCAATACGTCGAAGAAGTCGATGAAACCGCGCTGATAGAGGCGGCGATCAACGGGATGCTCACATCCCTCGATCCGCACTCGAGCTACCTCTCTCCAGATGCTGCTGCCGACATGCGGATCCAAACCTCGGGCGAATTTGGTGGCTTGGGGATCGAAGTGACCCAAGAAGAAGGCTGGATCAAAGTCGTCTCCCCGATGGATGGAACGCCAGCGGACGCTGCGGGCATTCTCTCGGGCGACTTTATCACGCAAGTCGATGGCGAGAGCCTTTTAGGCCTCACACTGGATCAAGCGGTTGACCTGATGCGTGGTCCTGTCGGGTCCGAGATTATCCTGACAGTCGTGCGTGAAGGTGAAACAGAACCCTTTGAAGTCTCGATCATCCGCGACACGATCAAACTCACGGCTGTTCGCGCACGGACCGAAGGCGATGCTGTCGTCCTCCGCATCGCGACCTTTAGCGGTCAGACCTACGACGACCTGATCTCTGGCTTTGAGGCTCAGATCGAAGAAGCGGGCGGCAAGGAAAACGTCAGCGGCGTTATCCTTGATCTGCGTAACAACCCTGGCGGCTTGCTTGACCAGGCGATCTATGTGTCTGACGCGTTCCTTGATGCTGGTGAAATCGTATCGACCCGCGGCCGCAACGCGGCTGACGGCGACCGCTACAATGCGACGCCAGGTGACATCACTGACGGCATGCCCATCGTTGTTCTGATCAACGGCGGGTCTGCATCTGCATCGGAAATCGTATCAGGTGCGCTCCAAGATCACCGCCGCGCGATCGTGGTCGGCACCAAATCGTTTGGCAAAGGCTCAGTGCAAACCGTCATGCCGCTGCGCGATGATGGCGCGATGCGTTTGACAACAGCACGTTACTACACACCGTCGGGCCGTTCGATCCAATCGCTCGGCATCCAACCAGACATCATCGTTCAACAGCCACGCCCGCGCCCTGCGGATGAGGTGACCGAGGATACACCAAACATGCGGTCCGAAGCAGACCTACGCGGCGCGCTGAACAACGATAGCCTGACCGAAGACGAAATACGCCAAATCGAAGAAGACGCAGCTCGCGCCGAAGCAACGGCGGCCCTTCGCGAAGAGGATTACCAGTTGGCCTATGCAATCGACATCCTTCGAGGATTGAGCGCACTGGGCAATCGCGAGTAATTTCGCGCGGTTCTAAACCCAAGGGCAGCACCTAATCGTGCTGCCCTTTTTCGTTTGCCTTCTTGGCCTTATGGTGGCCGCGCGATAGACTTTGCCAAACCGTTGAAAGGCTCCTCCGATGACCCCTGAACAGATTGCTGCACTCCCCTACCGTCCTTGCGTGGGCGTTATGCTTGTCAATCAAGAGGGGCGGATTTTTGTCGGTCAACGCAACGACCGTGATCAAGATGCATGGCAAATGCCACAAGGCGGCATCGACAAAGGCGAAGACCCACGTGACGCCGCCCTGCGCGAGCTGTGGGAGGAAACGGGCGTTACATCTGACCTCGTGACCGTCGATGCCGAAACCGAAGGCTGGGTTGCCTACGATTTGCCGCATGATGTGGTCCCGAACATTTGGAAAGGCCGTTACAAAGGGCAAGAACAGAAATGGTTCCTGCTGCGCTTCAACGGGTCAGATGATCAGGTCAACATCGCGACCGAGCATCCAGAGTTCACCCAATGGAAATGGATCGATCCCGCCGACGTTGTGGCCTCCATAGTCCCGTTTAAACGTGCCGTTTATGAACAGGTGCTTGCGGAACTCGGCCCCAAAATCTAGCGAAGCCGTTCGAGCATATGAAGCGTTGGGCGCCCATCCGCAGGTAACCCCACACTGCTCTGCCATGCCCTAAGGGCTGCCCGAGTCTGCGGCCCCGGCCTGCCGTCTACAGACCCAGCGTTAAACCCCGCAGCATTCAGGTGTCGCTGCAATTCTGCAGCCTCAGCAGAAGTCAAACCACGATCACCACGGGGCCACGACGCAACAAATGGACCGCCCCCTGCAATACGGTCTGCCAAATGCCCGACGCCGATGACATAGGCCTCGGATGCGTTGTAGCGCTCAATCGTTCGGAAATTCGCGAATGTCATCAGCGCGACGCCACGCGCGCCTGCTGGCAAAAGTAACCCTGCCGATCCGTAATCAGGAACTGCTCGCCCATCGACACCAACAACGCCCTGACGCGCCCATTCTGACGGCATCCGCGTGATGCTGCGTCCCGCTTGTGCAAAATTGAAAGTGGATGGCAAACGCACCTCGACGCCCCAAGGCATTCCCCTTCGCCAATTGAAGCGCGCCAAGTAAGCGGCCGTCGATGCTAGAGCGTCAGTCGGATCATCGGACCAAATATCCCGCCGTCCATCACCGCTAAAATCGACGGCATAAGCCTCAAAGCTTGTCGGGATGAATTGAGTATGACCCATCGCGCCGGCCCAGCTGCCCACGAAATCTCGTTGCCGAACATGGCCAGCCTCAAGGATGCGTAGCGCTGCCATCAGCTGTTGCTCAAAGAACCGACCGCGCCGTCCGTCATAGGCGAGAGTGGCCAGTGCTTCTATCACTGGAATGTCACCGCGACGGGCGCCATATGCGCTTTCCATCCCCCAAATCGCACAAACGATCGCAGCGGGAACCCCATAGCGGTCCTCAATCTCGGCTAACAGGCGGCGATTGTCGCGGAACGCCCTGCGACCATTGGTGACTCTGCTCTCCGACACGACAAGGTCGAGGTAGTCCCAAATCTCGCGCCGAAACTCCGCCTGATTGCGATCCCGCTCGACCACTTCGGCGTTATAGCGAACGTTTGCAAAAGCCGCGTCGATGGTTCGTTGGGATATACCCCGCGAATGCGCTCGTGATTTGAAACTGGCAACCCAGCCGTCAAAACCGCTTTGCGCATAGGCCAAACTCGGCACAGACAAAGCACCCAAAACCATCGCGCGACGGGACAAAACCATAGGACTACTCACACCTTGAAACCTAGCTTCAAGGTAGATCACTCCTGAAAACTTACAACAAAAGCCTCAGAGACCTGCGAGATTACGCCGATCTACTTACGCGTTCGTTTCACCTTACGGCGCACCTTATCGGCTTTCTTCTTGGCGGCATTCGCTTTGCGTCGAACAGGTCGGCCACGGCCACCGCGCATTGGGCCCTTCGGCATGATGAAGTCATCGATAGAGATAATTTCACCGACGAGACCACCAGAGATCGGCGCGGCTTCGGTCAATTTCAGTGTAACCCGTTGGCCGAGGCCGATGACCATTCCCGACTGCGACCCAAAGAGCTGTTGGGCTTCGGCATCATAGTGGAAAAATTCGCTCCCGAGTGAACGCACAGGCACCAGGACGTCTGCGCCCGTTTCATCTAATTTCACGAAAACGCCGAACTTTTGAATGCCACTGATACGGCCAGGTAGCTCCGTCCCAACGCGGTCTTTCATAAACGCAGCGAGATAACGGTCAGTCGTATCTCGCTCGGCGATCATCGAACGGCGCTCGGTATCGCTGATTTGCTGCCCCGTCGCTTCGAGCATTTCGATGTCCCAATCGCTGAGACCATCGTTGCCCCATTTATGCGTCTTGATCAGAGCACGGTGCACGATGAGGTCGGAATATCGACGGATCGGCGAGGTGAAATGCGCATAGTTGCGCAGCGCCAAGCCAAAGTGACCAAAGTTATTCGGCCCGTAATAGGCCTGCGTCATCGACCGTAGGGTCGACATGTTGATCAACTCATCCTGCGGCGTGCCTTCAGCCTGACGGAGAAGTTGGTTGAGGTGGCGGGTCTGCAAAACCTGACCTTTGGCCAGCACCAGACCGCTTGCTTGCGCGACTTCACGTAGGCTGTCCAGCTTTTCGGGGCTTGGTTCTTCGTGCACGCGGAATAACAACGGCGTGCGGTGTTTGATCAGTTCTTCAGCGGCGGCAACGTTCGCCAGCACCATGAATTCTTCGATCAATTTGTGCGCATCGAACCGTTCTTTGAACGCGATCGACGTGACCTCGCCCGCGTCATTTAACACGATCCGACGTTCAGGCAGGTCCAATTCGAGAGGCTGACGCACCGCACGCGCCTTTTTCAACGCTTCATAGGCGGCGTAGAGCGGCTTCAAAACGGGTTCGAGGAGCGGACCTGTTTTCTCATTCGGCATGCCGTCGATGGCGGCTTGTGCCTCTTCATAGGCCAAAGAGGCCGCCGATCGCATCAATCCGCGCACGAACCGATGGCTGATTTTGCGCCCCTCAGCATCGATCCGCATCTCGACGGCCATACAAGCGCGATCAACAGCTTCGTGCAGCGAACATAGATCACCCGACAGACGGTCAGGCAGCATCGGGACAACACGATCAGGGAAATAAGACGAGTTTCCGCGCTTACGCGCCTCACGATCCAAGGCGGAGTTCGGGCGCACGTAATAAGCGACGTCGGCAATCGCGACCCAGAGATAGAAACCGCCTTCGTTGTCGGGCTCACTATCTGGAATTGCTAAGACCGCGTCATCCCTGTCGCGAGCATCGGCTGGGTCAATAGTGACAAGCGGCAGATGACGCAGATCGGTGCGGTCCTTAAGTTCCGCTGGCTTAACGCTGTCCGCCTCCGCGATCACATCGTCAGGAAATGCGTCGGGAATACCGTGTTGGTGGATCGCAATTAGGCTGACCGCTTTGGGTGCGGATGGGTCGCCAAGTCGATCAATAATGCGCGCTTTTGGCAGACCAAGCCGCCCTTTTGGGCCGCTCTGCTCTGCTTCGACCAATTCGCCGTCCTTGGCCCCTGCGGTCGCGCCCTCTGGAACGATCCATTGTTTGTCGGCTTTTTTATCGATGGGGACTATACGGCCACCCTCGTGGCTCTGCCGAAATACACCGACAATCCGCAACGGGTTTGACCCGACGCGACGGATCATGCGCGCAGTGTAATCGTAGTCCTCGCCTTTTACCTCGGTCATCCGACCCAAAATTCGGTCGCCAGGTGCCAAAGCGGGATCCGTATCGCGCTGGATCATAAGAATGCGTGGCATCGCACCATCACCACGCCACTCAAGCGGACGCGCCCACAGGTCACCGTTGTGATCAGGGTCGATCACTTGGAGCACCGCAACGGGCGGTAGTTTTTCAGCGTCGCGATACGACGACCGACGCTTGGTCAGCGCACCTTCATCTTCCAACTCTCGCAAGATGCGTTTGAGATCGATCCGCGCAGAGCCTTTGATGCCAAAGGCCTTAGCGATATCGCGCTTAGCGGTGAGGGTCGGGTTCGTGGAAATCCATTCGAGGATTTCCTCTTTTGAAGGAATACGTGTCATTCGACAGCCCTAGCACCAGACAGGGCACAGCGCACCCGCCTTCTTTGATGAAACCATAGTCTGGTCCCGATCCAACGTCTTGCGAAAGTCAGGGATCAACCGAAATAATCGTTCAGAATTCGGGTGTAGATGGATTTCAACTGACCGATCTGGTCAACCGCGACACGTTCATCCACCTGATGCATTGTTTTCCCGACAAGGCCGAACTCGACCACGGGACAGTGGTTTTTGACAAACCGTGCATCCGATGTGCCACCCGAAGTTGATAGCTCGGGTGTTTTGCCCGTCACAGCCTGAACCGATTTTGACACCAGATCCGACAACTCACCCGGAGGCGTGACGAAGCTTTCACCCGAAATTTTCACGCGCATATCGACTTTGACGCCGAACTCAACGGCGATCTTATCGGCTTCGCCCTGCATCCAAGCGGTCAGGCTTTCACCTGTATGAAGGTCGTTATAGCGGATATTCACGGCCGCGCGGGTCTGCGCAGGGATCACGTTAGTCGCGGGGTTGCCCGTGTCGACTGTGACGAAAGCCAGCGTCGATGGATCAAAGTGATCGGTGCCACTGTCCAACTCATGCGACGACATACGATCAACCAGCCGCGCCAGCGCAGGAATAGGATTGTTCGCGCGATGCGGATAGGCCGAGTGACCTTGAACGCCTGTCACAGTGAACCACGCCGTCAGCGATCCGCGGCGCCCGATCTTCATCATTTCGCCCATTTCATTCGGGCATGTCGGCTCACCAACCAGACAGACCGACATGGATTCACCCTGCTGATCCATCCAATCCAAAAGAGCGACCGTGCCATCATCGGCATCACCCTCTTCGTCACCTGTGATGGCGATCGCAATCGCGCCATCGGGCGGCGTTTGTTTCACAAAATCAATAGCCGCAGCCACGAATGCCGCAACGCCAGACTTCATATCCGTCGTACCGCGCCCATACATGAACCCGTCTTTGATCTCTGCGCCAAAAGGATCAACGGTCCAGTCGTCCCGATTTCCCAATGGTACGACATCCGTATGACCATTGAACCCGAACGTGCGGTTCGCCCCTTTACGGCCCCATCGCGCGTATAGGTTCGAAATTCCGCCACGGTCCACGCGCGTGCAGTCAAATCCAGATGCGCTCAATAGCTCTTCGAGCAGCACCAAAGCGCCACCTTCGGCGGGCGTCACAGAGGGACAGCGGACAAGTTGAGCGGTAAGATCAACGGGATCGATAGGTGCGGTCATGAGCGTCTCCTTTGCACCAGCCCTACCCAAGCCCCAAAGGCGATGCAATCAGGCGAATGTGGCGACTGGAACACAAAAATGCCACATGAGTAAATTTACCTATACAAAAGTGTTAACAAAAAATCTTTGCACAGGTTATGGTTGTCTCAAAATAGAGACCCGAGGCAGGGCAGACCCCAAGATGGTCAGTGGCGAGCAGTAAAGCCACATTTATAGAGTTCGGATTTTGTGTCCGTCTTGAAGCATGCGCTGACCTTGGCAGAGAGCTGAGGCAAAGATGGTTAGTGGAGTCGAAATCGGTTACAATACCGGTGCGAGCGCCATGCAGATGGCCGAAACAATTTTCGGCGACGGCGTCACAGTTGTGTCCGCCTCCTACACGGGCGACAACAGGTCATCTGCGATTTACACAAACGGTGATCTCACTGGCGGTGTCGCGCCGTCAGACACGGGTGTCATCCTATCTACGGGTCAAGCCTCCAGCTTTACCACGTCGAACCGATGGCAATCGAACACATCCACCAGCACCACAACGAACACGTCAGGCGTCAACAATGACGCTGACTTCAACGCGATTAGCGGCGGTTCGACCTATGATGCGGCTTGGCTCGATGTAAGCTTTATCCCGACAGGCGACACACTAACGCTGAGCTTTGTTTTCGCGTCGGAAGAATTTCCGGAATACACCACATCATCGTTCAACGACGCCGTGGGCGTATGGGTCAATGGTGTCCACGTTCCCCTATCGATCGGGGACGGCACGACCTCTGTGAACAACGTAGGTGGCCCAACGGGTTCCAACCTTTACGTCGACAACACCCAAGACCAATACAATACGGAAATGGATGGCTTTACCGTCACCATGACCCTGAACATCCCCGTCGATCCCAACATCTTGAACACGATTAAGATCGGGATCGCAGACGTTGGTGACAGCAGCTACGACTCAAACATCCTGATCGCTGCGGATTCTGGTCAAACAACCCTCATCGCCGTGACTGATGATGTGTCGATGTATGCCAACGGAACCAAAACGTTTGACCTGCTTGGCAACGATACGAACGCCACCTCAGGCACCCTTCAGATCACAGAAATCAACGGTGTTCCGGTTACGGCAGGCAGCACACTGACACTGACAACAGGCCAAACGATCACTTTAAACGCTGACGGCACAATCACGGTTGTTGCCGATAGCGACGGGGAAGCAGTCAACTTTACCTACCAAGTTGACGCCTTGGACGGTTCGACTGTCGTCGGAACCTCGACGGGTATAGTCAACCTTGACGTTATTCCCTGTTTTGTCTCTGGCACGTTGATTTCCACAACGCGGGGTATGGTGCCGGTCGAAGACCTTTCTATCGGTGACATGGTCCTCACCATGGACGAAGGCCCGCAGCCTTTACGCTGGATCGGCAATCGCGAAGTCGAAGCCACGGGGAAAATGGCACCCGTCCTGATCGAAGCGAATGCAATCGGTGAGCACGACGCGTTGATGGTATCACCGCAGCACCGTGTTCTCATGAGGGACCCGCTTGCCGCACTGCTCTTTGGCGAAGAAGAGGTGTTAGTCAAAGCGCGAGATTTGGTGAACGGATCAACCATTCGCCACGTCGAAGGCGGAACGGTCACCTACCACCACATCCTGTTTGACCGCCATCAAGTCGTCTATTCCGAAGGCCTCCCGACAGAGAGCTTCCACCCCGGCCCACAGGCAACAAATCAATTCGACCCAGAAGTGCTCGAAGAAATTTGCACGCTGTTCCCAGAATTGACGCCAGAGACTGGAATGAACCACGGCCCTGCCGCGCGACTTTCGCTGAAATCATACGAGGCTCGCCTCCTTGCCGAGGCTGCTGCATGAGTTGGATCGGCCTGCGCGATCACAACGGTACCCAGCGGTTTCACCCCAGTGGGTTAATCGGTGATCAAACCAAGGTGAAACGGGTTTCGGCCGATGCCCCGATCGCCAAGGGCACGCTGCTTATCGAAACCATCCATGACCCCGATAAGGTCAGGCGTAATTTGCTACGGTTCGCGGCAAATACCCCGTGGCACAGCGCCCTAAGGCTGACTTTGGACCCAGATGGGACCTTACGGTTGCTGATGGGGCAGGGGCAGGTCACCGCAGATTTTGCGTTGAAAACCGACCTACATACCCACAAAGGCACCGCCGCAATCTGGTTCACATGGGACGCACCAGCCCGCAAGGGTCTGTTGGCCGTCCTAACCTCGACCAATGAGTTCTATTGCTGTGATCTCTTTGCCCCGATCCCGCTGTGCTTTCGGGACGCAGACCGCATTTGCACACATCCCCAAGCAACCCAGATGGACTCTGCAACGACATTCGTTGCGATTGCCGATAGCATCGAACCTGTCGGGCCGCCCGCAACCCTCTCGGGCCAATCGATCATCGAAACACCCAACGGCCACGTCCGTCTCGAGACGCTGAAACCAGGGGCAACGGTTGTTACTGCAGATGGAGAAACGGCTCAGATCCGATCAATCGCCGAGCAAACGCTGCCTGCCCGCGGTATGTTCACACCACATATTATTCGCGCACCCTATTACGGAGCGAGAACCGATTTGATCATTGGTCCACGCCAGCATGTCGAACTCGGCGGATCAAAAATCGAATACCTGTTCTTGACGGAATATGTGCTGACTGAGGTTGGCCACCTGACAGACGGACGCGAGGTTCTGGCCACCAGTCAGAGCGATCTTGTGACGTATTACCATGTCATGCTCGACCGCCATGACGTCCTCGAACTTACAGGTGTTCGTTTGACCAGCCTTGACCCTGCACCATTCCGCCAAAACGCTGCAATGCGTCAGCACGGCATCCTGCGCGACGTGCCACAGGAATTGCTACCGACAGGCCCATCAATTGACCTGCAGCATCTCAGAAATTTCGAAGCTGTATTGATCCCGAACCGCTAGATCAGGCGTCGTTCTTGTCAAAGAACGGGGTCATCTGCGCGACGATCACGCTGTTTTCTTCAAGCGCGCGCCATCAGTTCCTGTTCGTCTTCGTCGATATCGTGACCTTCGGCAAGACGTTCATCCAAAGTGCCATAACCCGTCACGTCCAGCGGATTTAGGTCGGCCTGCTTTAGGATCGCAACCGTTTCGCGGACGGCTTCAGCTTCATCAACACCGCTGGAATAGCACATCAGCGCGGCGCCAGTGCTGCCATCTGGCAGACCGTCACCCTCTTTGCGACCGACCTGAACCAAAAGGGTGTAGACCTGTTGTTTGGTGTCTTTTTTGACCATTTCGGCCCCCTCTTGCCTTGTTCGGCGCATGATTAACGGTTGAGACCGTTTGACTGCGAACGCGATGATTTTCAAGTGGCGCCGCAAACCGCATTATACTTTTGCACCGCGAAAATCGGCAAAACCTACTCAAATGATCCCCGAAAATAACCCTTAGGTGAATAGACCTGTTCACCTATTTAGCCCCTAATGCGTGTGTCGAGACACTTCATTCGCATGTGGTGTCGCTTCAGTCTTTCAGAGACGCGGGTGACTCTCCGTCACGCCCACGTCACGACTTTGCCCCGCAAGCTACCGCTCGCGGGGCTTTTTTATGGCCGCGACAAAAACAAAGGCGCGCCCAAAATGGACGCGCCCTAAACGCAATATGCGATAGATAATTAATCGCGCAGGAGTTCGTTGATGCCTGTTTTCGAACGTGTGCGTTCGTCCACACGTTTCACAATCACAGCGCAGTACAAGTTGATACCGTTCTTAGACGGCATCGAACCCGAGACGACGACGGAATACGGCGGCACTTCACCGTAGAAAACTTCGCCCGTTTCGCGGTCAACAATTTTGGTCGATTGGCCGATGTAAACGCCCATGCCCAGAACCGAACCTTCACGGATGATACAGCCTTCGACGACTTCCGAACGCGCACCGATAAAGCAGTTGTCTTCGATGATGGTCGGGCCAGCCTGCATGGGTTCAAGAACGCCACCGATACCTACGCCACCCGACAGGTGAACGTGTTTACCGATTTGTGCGCACGACCCTACGGTCGCCCATGTGTCAACCATAGTGCCTTCACCTACGTGCGCACCTAGGTTCACGAAGGACGGCATCAGAACAACGCCTTTTGCAATATACGCAGACTTACGAACAACTGCGTTCGGAACAGCACGGAAGCCGGCCGCTTGGAAGTCTTCAGCGCCCCAACCTTTGAACTTGCTGTCGACCTTGTCCCACCAGCTGTGACCCTGCGGACCACCAGACTGAAGCTCCATATCCTTGATACGGAAGCCCAAGAGCACGGCCTTTTTCGCCCATTGGTTTACATGCCATTGACCGTCATCCTGACGTTCGGCAACACGCAGTGCACCGCTATCAAGCGCGTTGAGCGTATCTTCAATCGCTTCACGGGTTTCGCCCGTGGTCGCAGGGGTGATCGTATCGCGGGCTTCCCACGCGGCTTCGATGGCAGCTTCGAGCTGGACGTTCGACATGTGGCCTCTCGGTGTTAGATGTGGTTTGAACCTTCCGTGGGGCTATAGACCGTTTCGCCCCCAAAGAGCAATAAAAGGCACGACCGATGAGAGACGACAACCGACGCCACCCCCTTCGCCACTCAGGAGAAGACCGTCAGGCCGCCAAACACATCCCTGACACTCCGCAGACGCGGTCGCCGACCTACAAACTGGCGTTTTCAGACACCGATTTCATGTGTCGCGAAGATCTCCGCCCCGTCCGTCTGCAACTCGAACTCCTGAAAACAGAGTTGGCGATGGACGAAGCTCAGATCGAATCAACGATCGTTCTGTTCGGTGGTGCGCGGATTCCAGCACCCGAAAACAAAGCCACGGCGCGAACACCGACGCTCTCTGATCTGTCGAAATACTATGATGAAGCACGACGCTTTGCCCGCATGATGACCGAGCTTTCGCTGAAAAATGGGGGCCATGAGAACGTCATCGTCACTGGTGGTGGTCCGGGCGTGATGGAAGCGGGCAACCGTGGCGCGGCTGAGGCAGGCGGTAAATCAATCGGCTTGAACATCGTCCTTCCGCACGAGCAAGCGCCAAACCAATACGTGACGCCAGAACTGTGTTTCAACTTCCACTACTTCGCCATTCGGAAGATGCACTTCCTGATGCGCGCGAAAGCGGTGTGCGTGTTCCCAGGTGGTTTCGGAACCTTGGACGAAATGTTCGAAAGTTTGACCCTGATTCAGACAGGTCGAATGGAGCAAGTTCCCTTCTTACTCTTCGGTAAGGAATTCTGGGAGAAGATCATCAACTGGGAGGCACTGTCCGACGCGGGCACCATCTCGGATCAAGATCTGGCGCTCTTCCGCTATGTTGAAACAGCCGAAGAGGCGATGGACGCGCTCGCAAACTGGGAAAACGTAGGTCAAAAGCGCGGGTCTATCCCGGGACGTTGACCGAATGGGCGGGGCTTTAGAGCCCCGCTTCTGCTTCGATCTGAGCGCGCGATTTACGTGCCCGTTCAGTTGCGGATTTCAACTGACCGCAGGCGGCCATGATGTCCTCACCGCGCGGCGTGCGGATTGGTGACGCGTAGCCCGCTTCCATCAGGATCCGTGCAAATGCATGAATACGGTTGTTTGACGACCGTTTATACGGAGCCCCCGGCCATTCGTTGAACGGGATCAGGTTCACTTTCGCCGGAATACCGTCGAGCAGTTTGACCAACCGATGCGCGTCTTCAAAAGTGTCGTTCACACCGTCGAGCATCACATATTCAAACGTAATCCGTTCGCTATTCGTCGCCTTTGGATATTCGCGAAGTGCGTCCAAAAGCGTCTCAATGTTCCACTTTTTGTTCACGGGAACGAGCTTATCGCGCACTTCATCGGTCGTTGCGTGGAACGATACCGCGAGAAGGCAGCCAATTTCCTCGGCAGTCCGTGCGATTTCGGGAACAACACCAGAGGTCGACAGCGTGATGCGGCGACGGCCCAGTGCGATGCCTTCACCATCCATGGTGATCTTCATCGCATCACGGACGTTTTCGAAATTATAGAGCGGCTCGCCCATGCCCATCAGAACGATGTTAGACAGCAAACGTGGGCCATCATCACCAGTGCCAGTGCCTGGCTCGGGCCATTCATCCAAATCATCGCGCGCCAGCATGATCTGACCAACGATCTCAGATGCGGTCAGGTTGCGCACCAATTTCTGCGTGCCCGTATGGCAGAACGAACAGGTCAGCGTGCAGCCAACTTGGGAAGACACGCACAGCGTTCCGCGGCCTTCCTCAGGAATGTAGACAATCTCGACCTCGTGGCCGCCCGCAATACGAACGAGGTATTTGCGGGTGCCATCCTCGGACACCAGCTTTGTCACCAACTCAGGACGCTCAATCACGAAATTCTCGGAGAGCATCTTGCGATAGTCTTTGGACAGGTTGGTCATAACGTCGAAATCGGTCACGCCCCAGTGGTAGACCCACTGCCACACCTGATTGAGGCGCATCTTGGCCTGCTTCTCGGGCGTACCTGCTTCGATCAATGCCTCACGCATTTGTTCGCGGGTCATGCCAGCAAGGTTTCTGGCTCCCTCCGGCAGTTTGCGGGGGATTGTCAGGACGTCTTGGGTAATCGGAGCAGTCGCGGTCATAGCAGCCTCGGGTGCGGGTAGATGGGCGCTCATATAGGATTCGGGGCAGAATTCAAAAGAATTCCGCCCCAATATAAGTCAAATAATGGTGCAGCGGGTCGAAATTAACCAGCGCAGCGGCGCTGAGCCTCTTCCAACGATGCCGTGAAACCCAAAAGCGAGAAGCTATCTTTGGTCACGGTCCCACGTGCAGAACGCGCTGTCAGCACAGCCTCAGAGCCAGCACGCATCGCCGCAACAATCTGTGCATCGGCTTCGGCATTAGCAGGCCAAGCGTTTTCGCCCTGAACGTAGAGATCATACGCGCGTCCACCGATTTCCATCTTCACAGTTGATTCACCTGCGAACGGATACCCACCCGTGAACACCACTTGGCCATTCAGACCAGCAGAGGGCTTAAAGAAAACGTAGAGCAGGATATCACCACGGCGCACCGCAACCACGTTGCCATCGCGTGTGTTCACTGTCTCTTTGGGTGCCGAAACGATCCAGCATTCGCGCGGATCATTGCCCTCGAAGACGCTCCAGTCGGTGTTGGCGGCTACGCGATTGTCAGAGTCCTGCGCGACAGCAACACTAGCCGTACCGAGCGCAAGAGCGACAACTGCCGCACGCATCATTCCAGAAATCATTAGACAGCCTCCAAGCTGTTTTTGCCTCTTCTTCCACTCACCCGATGCTCTACCGTCACCGTTCCGCCAGCGGATCTATTCTCTCGATGTTGTATCTTTACCAAGAAAAGAGGCCTATGGGAAAGTCCTATTGGCGCACGAAATTGTGCGGATTCCCGCCTGAACGCCCTGAACTCAGGCCATTGCATCCCAAATCAGCTTAATCGCCATCGCTGTAGAGGCGATCACTAGAACGGGTTTGATAACGCGCGAGCCGACTTTCATCGCCAATTTAGAGCCCAGATAAGCCCCTGCCATCTGCCCCGCGCCCATACATAGCCCCGTCACCCAGAGCGGTTTAGCCACCAACGCAAAGGCAAGCGTCGCACCCACGTTGGATGCAAAGTTCAGTAGTTTTGTATGCGCCGTCGCTTTCAGCACGCCATAGCCACCCAAGGCGACGAAACCGAGCATGAAAAACGCCCCCGTGCCTGGCCCGAGGAGGCCATCATAAAACCCGATTACGGGCACGAACGCGATCATGAATAGAGCTGGGCTGATGCGTTGCACTCGATCCAGATCATCCAAACCAGGTTTAAATGCAAAGAAGAGCGCGACTGCGATCAGCAAAACGGGCAAGCCCAAGCGGATCACATCTGTGGGCAGGAACGAGGCGAGCAACGCACCTGCGATCGATGCTGCAAATGACATCAACGCTGAGGGCATTTGGGCTAACAGGTTCACATGCCCAGCCCGCGCATAGTTGATCGCAGCCATACCTGCGCCAAACAATCCTTGGACCTTATTCGTTGCGAGAGCCGTAATCGGGTTCAGACCAGCTATCAGCAGCGCAGGAATGGTAATCAATCCACCACCGCCCGCGATCGAATCGATAAAGCCCGCCACAAACGCAGCGCCCGTGAGCAGAACGAGTAGTTCGATAGAATGTTCTAGCACTTAGGATACAAACTCGCTGCGTTTATACCCCTGAAGATAGAGGAGTGCGGTCAAATCGCCGTGGTTAATACGAACGTTGCACTCTGCCTGCACACTTGGTTTCGCGTGAAGCGCCACGCCAGTGCCCGCACGACCGAGCATACCGAGGTCGTTCGCGCCATCACCAACGGCAATCACATCGGCCTCTGAGATACCCAGACGCGCTGTGATCTCTTCCAGCGCCTGAACCTTCGCTTCGCGACCAAGGATCGGGTAGCCGACTTTACCCGTCAGCTTACCATCTTCCGCAATCAAGGTATTCGCTCGGTTTTCATCAAACCCAAGCGCCGTCGCGATGCGCGATGTGAACGCGGTAAATCCGCCAGACACCAAGGCCGCATAGCCGCCCTGTGCTTTCATTGTCTGCACCAGTTCGTAACCGCCTGGCATATGGGTGATGCGGGTATTCAGAACGTGTCCGATAACAGCCTCATCCAACCCTGCCAAAAGGCCAACACGCTCTTCCAGTGCGCCGTTGAAATCCAACTCGCCATTCATCGCGCGCTTTGTGATGTCTGCGACCCGCTCACCTACGCCAGCTTCGGCGGCCAGTTCATCGATGCATTCCTGACGGATCATCGTCGAATCCATATCGGCAAGGAGCATCTTTTTGCGACGTCCTTCGGTCGGCTGGATCACCAAATCGATCCCATTCGACTGCAGGTCGGACCAAACATCCCAAAAATTCGACGGCTCTACGGGCACTTCGAACTCCGCTGCCTCATCAACCGACAACCAAATCGCGTCGCCACCGCCCCACGCATTGCGGAGCGATTCCACCAATGGCGTTTCGATTTTACGCTCTGACGGTGCACAAAGAAGGGTGACGGTGAACATCGAACAACTCCGGTTACGACTGGTTTTGCTAGCGTTTCGCATATCCCTAAGCCGCTGCCAAGCAGGTCCGAAGTTTCCGATAGTAGTCGCAGATGGTCCAATTACGACCTTTTGCCGAAAACAAGCGTCATTTTCCCCATTGCAGCTTTCTGCACTGCCGCATATGTCCAGCAGCGGGACACCTCTCCCCAACGAGAGGCGCTTATCTGAAAGGGTACCAGAAATGGTCAAAGAGACTCCGGCAACGCGTCCGGCAAATGCGCGTTTTTCTTCCGGCCCCTGCGCCAAGATTCCAGCCTTCGAACTCAATATGCTCGCCGACGCTCCAATGGGTCGCTCGCACCGCGCTGCTGTTGGTAAAGCGAAGCTGAAAGAGGCAATCGACCTCACCCGTGAAATTCTCGGCGTTCCCGCCGACTACCGCATCGGCATTGTTCCAGCGTCTGATACTGGCGCTGTTGAGATGGCCATGTGGTCGATGCTCGGCGCTCGTGGCGTCGACATGGTCGCTTGGGAATCCTTCGGAGAAGGCTGGGTCACCGACGTTGTGAAACAGCTGAAACTAGACGCAAACGTTCACAAAGCTGCTTATGGCGAAATCGTCGATTTCACCAAAGTGAACTTTGACAACGACGTTGTCTTTACTTGGAACGGCACCACTTCGGGCGTTCGCCTGCCGTCTGGCGATGCGATCCCTGCGGACCGCGCTGGCCTGACCATTTGCGACGCGACCTCCGCCGCTTTCGCGATGGACCTCGCTTGGGACAAACTCGACGTTGTGACCTTCTCTTGGCAGAAGGTTATGGGCGGCGAAGGTGCCCACGGCATCCTGATCCTCAGCCCACGCGCGGTTGAACGCCTCGAAACTTACGTACCTGCATGGCCGCTGCCAAAGATCTTCCGCATGACCAAAGGCGGCAAGCTGATCGAAGGTATCTTTGTTGGTGAAACCATCAACACGCCGTCGATGCTGGCTGTTGAGGACTACCTTGTTGCGCTGAAATGGGCGCAAAACCTCGGTGGCCTGAATGCATTGATCGCACGTTCGACCGCCAACGCTCAGGCCATCTGGGACTTTTGCGCAACTCGCGACTGGATCGCTAACCTTGCTGTTTCCGACGACATTCGTTCGAACACTTCGGTTTGCTTGAAGTTCACCGACGACCGCATCCAAGACGGCGCTGCATTTGCCAAGGCCGTAGCAAAACGTCTCGAAAAAGAAGGTGTTGCGCTGGATGTGGGTGCCTACCGTGACGCGCCTGCTGGTTTGCGTATCTGGTGTGGTGCAACCGTCGAAACCTCGGACATCGAAGCAATGCTTCCGTGGCTCGAGTGGGCATTCGAAGCAGAAATCGAAGCACAAGCGTGATCTTGCGGGGCGCGACTAACCGCGCCCTTACCCCCCAATTTTCGGGCAGATGCCCACAAACAAAGGAGCCCCATCATGGCCCCCAAAGTTCTTATTTCCGACGAACTCTCCCCCGCAGCCGTTCAGATCTTTAAAGATCGCGGTCTCGAAGTCGACTTCCAGCCTCAGCTTGGCAAAGACAAAGAAGCGCTCGAAGCGATCATCGGCAACTACGATGGTCTCGCGATCCGCTCTGCGACCAAAGTAACCGAGAAAATCATCGCTGCTGCGACCAACCTCAAAGTCGTCGCTCGCGCTGGTATCGGCGTCGATAACGTGGACATCCCGACTGCCTCGAAAAAAGGTATCATCGTGATGAACACGCCCTTCGGCAACATGATCACCACGGCTGAGCACGCTATCGCGATGATGTTCGCTGTCGCACGTCAAATCCCCGAAGCGTCCGCATCTACTCATGCTGGCAAATGGGAAAAGTCAAAATTCATGGGTGTTGAGCTGACCGGCAAAACACTTGGCGTTATTGGCGCGGGTAACATTGGTTCGATCGTGATCGATCGCGCTCAAGGCCTGAAAATGAAGGTCGTTGCATACGATCCGTTCCTGTCCGAAGAACGCGCTGCGAAAATCGGTGTTGAGAAACTGGAGCTCGACGAGCTGCTCGCACGTGCTGACTTCATCACCCTGCACGTTCCGCTGACCGACTCGACCCGTAACATCCTGTCGCGCGAAAACCTCGCGAAAACCAAACCGGGCGTTCGCATTGTGAACTGTGCTCGCGGTGGTCTGGTTGACGAGGAAGCTCTCGCTGACATGCTGAAATCGGGCCATGTTGCTGGTGCTGCGTTCGACGTGTTCTCGGTCGAGCCTGCGAAAGAAAACCCGCTGTTCAACCTGCCGAACGTTGTCTGCACCCCGCACTTGGGCGCAGCTACTTCGGAAGCTCAGGAAAACGTGGCACTTCAGGTTGCAGAACAAATCTCTGACTACCTACTGACTGGCGCTGTTACCAACGCACTCAACATGCCGTCCGTGACCGCCGAAGAAGCAAAAGTCATGGGGCCGTGGATCAAGCTGGCTGGTCACCTCGGTAACTTCATCGGCCAGATGACCGACGAACCGATCAAAGCAATCAACGTGATGTATGACGGCGTCGTTTCTGACATGAACCTCAAAGCGCTCGATTGCGGCGTGATTGCAGGCATCATGAAGAAAGCGAACCCCGACGTGAACATGGTGTCCGCACCTGTGATCGCCAAAGAACGCGGTATCAAACTCTCGACCACCACTCAGGATCAGTCGGGCGCGTTCGAAGGCTACATCAAAGTGACCGTTGTCACTGACGGTTACGAGCGTTCGGTTGCTGGCACGGTGTTCTCTGATGGCAAGCCGCGCTTTATCCAAATCAAAGGCATCAACGTCGACGCCGAAGTTGGTCAACACATGCTTTACACCACCAACGAAGACGTTCCGGGCATCATCGGTACGCTGGGTTCGACGCTTGGCAACAATGGCGTCAACATCGCGAACTTTACCCTTGGTCGCGCTGGCGCAGGTGGCGAAGCAATTGCGCTTCTTTATGTAGACGAAGCGCTCAATGCTGAGACACTAAAAGCCCTGTCTGAAACCGGTAAATTCAAGCAGGTCAAACCGCTGGTCTTTGACGTCGCCTAATCCACGCTACATTCACTACAAGGGGGCGGGTTTCCGCCCCTTTTTCCATTTGAAGCCCTGCCGTTACACAGGCCAACTATGACGAGGGCTTACCACACGTTCGGGACACATCATGATTTACGCTATTGGCGATATTCACGGCCAAATCGACCAACTCGAAAACGCACTTCGCCTTATTGAAATTGATGGTGGTGCAGACGCTCATATCGTCTTTCTCGGGGATTATACGGACCGTGGTCCCAATAGCCGCGCCGTCGTCGAGCGACTGCTGAATGGCATTGCCGAAGGTCGGAACTGGACCGTGCTCCGCGGCAACCATGACCGAATGTTCTGTCGTTATCTCGCGGATGGCACCGAGCACGACTCCCAGATCAAGTCTGGCAAAGGTTGGTTCGATCCTGCCCTCGGCGGGACAGAAACCCTACGGTCTTATGGAGTCGACGTTGGCGGCACCGACACACTCAAACGTGCCCAAGCCGCCGTTCCCCCCGAACACCTCGCATTCTTGGAAAGTCGCCCGCTCTGGTTCGAAACTGACGAGCTGATCTTTGTTCACGCAGGCATTCGTCCCAACATTGCGATGGAGGACCAGATTGAGGACGACCTGATCTGGATCCGCATTGGTTTCCTGGATCACGAAGGCCCATTCGAGAAACTGATCGTTCACGGTCATACCGCGCTAGACACGCCAACTCACTTCGGCAATCGGGTCGATCTTGATGGCGGCGCTGGCTATGGCCGTCCGCTCGTTCCTGCGGTATTTGATGGGACCACCTGTTTTACTTTGACCGATCAGGGGCGCGTTCCGCTACTACCGTCGGTCTGAAAGACCTGAAATGCCCGTTGAATTTTCGTCCCTTACTGACCTAATGGCACACGGTTTTGACACCGTGATCGACGTGCGTTCCCCTGCCGAATACGCCGAGGACCACATCGCGGGCGCGATCAGTCTCCCAGCCATGTCGAACGAAGAACGAGCAATCGTCGGGACGATCTACAAACAAGAAAGCCCATTCAAAGCCCGCAAAATCGGCGCGGCAATTGTTGCCCGTAATGTGGCGCATCACCTTGAAACCGCCCTTTCGGACAAGGATGGCGGATGGAAGCCGTTGGTCTATTGCTGGCGCGGCGGACAACGTTCAGGGTCCGTAGCCATCATCCTCAAACAGATCGGATGGCGGGCGGATACCATCGCGGGTGGGTACAAGACCTACCGTCGCTTTGTATACAACGACATGTATGAGACCCAAGTCCCGCACAGCTTTGTGCTGTTGGATGGGAATACAGGGACAGCAAAGACCGATATTCTTAACCGTTTATCTGCGCACGGCATCCAGACCCTCGACCTCGAAGGGATGGCGCAGCATCGCGGCTCTATGTTGGGTGGTGTTGCGGGTGGTCAGCCTGATCAGAAAACCTTTGAGTCCCGATTGGCTTGCAAACTATCGACACTGGACCCAAACCACCCAGTCGTCGTCGAAGCCGAAAGCAGCAAAATCGGTCGCTTGAATGTGCCGCCGACAGTATGGGCCGCAATGTGCGATGCGCCTCGTATTGATATCGAAGCCCCTGTCGAAGAACGGGCGCGGTATTTACAGGGTGCCTACGCCGATGTCATTGCGGACACTGACCGCTTGACCGCTCTATTGCAGCCACTTCGGCAACATCGCAGCCATGCGACCGTCGATCACTGGGAAACCTTGCTACGGGGCGGTGACTTTACCGCGCTCGCAAAGGCTTTGATCGTCGATCACTATGATCCGTCCTACGCGAAATCCCGATCGGTGCATGCACCGACCGTTCTTGGCTCACTTCACAGCGACACCCTCGACGACATCGGACAGGTCAACTTGGCAGAGCGCGTGGCCGATATCGTCAAATCACTTTGATTGCTGGCGTGTCGGTGATCCGGCCAATAGCCGCAGCGCCATAACCACAGAGCTTCAATTTCCGCACCATTTCGTCAGCAAGATCAGCACGCACAGCAGCCAGCAAACCGCCCGAGGTTTGCGGATCGAACAATAGATCGAACCGCGGCCCTTGCGCCCCAAAGACGCCGCCAGCCCCCTCGCGATTTTCGTTCCAGAGAGTGGATTTCACACCAGCGGCGATCAGCTCTTCGGCGCCACGCAACACTGGCAGGTTCGCCAAGGTGATTTCTGCGCCAACGCCTGATGCTTCGCAAATACCAGACAAATGCCCTGCCAGACCAAAGCCTGTGACATCCGTCATCGCTCGCGCTTCGGACGCTAGGATACGGCTCGCGACAGCCTGTGGTTCAGCCATACGCTGATAGGCCGCCAATACATCGCGCCCCTTTGCGAGCCCACGCATTTCGGCGGCCAAAAGAACACCCGTTCCCAATGGCTTTGTTAAGATGAGAACGTCGCCCTCTTTTGCACCCTCAATCGTGCGCACGTCTCCTGTCGTGCGGCCTGTGATGGTAAAGCCGATGGTGAATTCTGATCCGACTGAGGTATGTCCCCCCGCGATGACCACGCCTACCCGCCCCATCACATCCGCCGCAGCCGAGGTAATCTCTACCATTGTGCGTTGCTGAAGCTCTGACGACATGCGTGGCAAGATCACAGACATCGTAGCAGCCTGAGGTTCCGCCCCCATCGCCCAAATGTCGCCCAGCGCATGGGTCGCAGCGATGCGCGTCATGAGATCGGGATCATGAGTAAAGGCTCTGAGATGATCGGTGGTCATAACGAGGGTCTCACCGCCGACTTCAATCACCGCTGCATCATCACCTTTGACATAACGAACGTCATCGCGGTCACTGCTGGGCAAATCGGCAAGGGCTGCACGCAATGCACTTCGTCCCACCTTGGACCCGCATCCAGCACACATCGGGACATCGCCCAAGACCGCGCGGACACCGTCAGCGACCAGTGCAGGCAACTTTGGCTGCGCCATTGCTGGCAAGTTATGGAATTTCTCCATGAACGTCGTATCGATGCGGTTTTTCCATGACCACAACAGCGGCCCCCGAACAGCCGTTCCAAGCTTTTCTGCTAGTGCGGATTTCTGGCCGAGAGAGATGAGCTTGAGGTAATCTTTCTGCGGTTGGTATCCTTTGAAGGTTCCACCCGACAGAGCGGCCCGAAGGTTATGGAACAGTACCGGCGCTTCACGAACGGCAAAAACACCCGCCTTTGGACGTGGCGAATGGGTGAGATAAGCACAATCGCCCGCCGCGAAAACGTGACTATCGCTCGACTGCAAGGTTGGCCCGACGCTAATGAACCCTTGATAAAGGTTCAATCCCGTCTCAGCGATCCAACCATGCGGGCGCGCGCCTGTCGCACCATTGGTAAAAGTAGACGGAACACGCGTGCCATCCTTTAGGACCACAGAATCCGCCGTCACCTCAACGACATCCGCGTTCTCGATCAGCTCGACACGCGCCTCTTTTAGCGATTTCAGCAGTTGAGACCGAGCCGTATCGCTAAATTCGGACAGCGCTGTGCCGCGATCAATCAGACGAACCTCTGCCGATTTGCCTCGCAGCGCATGCGCTATCGCCATAGAAAGTTCAGCGCCTGCAACGCCACCACCCAAAACCGCAACACGAGGCTTCTTGGCCTCTTTGCGATAGGCATCCCAACGCGCCGCAAATGTATCGAGCGGTTTTGCAGGAATACCATGTTCAGCAAATCCCGGCAGATCAGGCATCTCGGATGTGATCCCGATATCAATAGACGCGATGTCGTATGGTATCGGACCACGCCCCTTGAGGCTGATGGTCCGTCTACGCAAATCAATCCCAGTGGCTTTGTCCACGATGACACGAGCACCCGCAAATCGTGCCAGTTTGATCAGATCAATATCGAGTTCATCTTTGGAATAGTGGCCCGCCACAAACCCTGGCAGCATTCCAGAATATGGAGCCGTGGGCACAGGGTTAATCACCGTCACACGAACGCCAGGCAATGGGTTCATGCCCCACATCCGCAGAACGAGGGCGTGTGTATGTCCACCGCCGATCAAAACGAGGTCGCGGGTCAGAGGGATTTGATCGTGCATAATGGGTGACTCGTTCGCAGTTCGATTACCGATCCAACGAGACTGACATTTGGCCTCTCAACTGGCAACCGGACATCCCACCGCACCACCAACATTGATTTCCCGAAGTGACGGAACGTTTCACTGTTTTCCCACGTGACCATGAGTAACCTTCGCCCAACGGGAGGACCTCTATGACTGATATCGTAATTTTGGGCGGCGCACGGACCGCAATTGGCACATTCGGCGGTAGCCTCGCAGGCACGGCTCCAATCGACCTTGGCGCAATCGCAGCGAAAGCAGCTTTGGAGCGTTCGGGCGTCACCGGCGATCAGATTGGCACGACGGTCTTTGGCCACATCATCAACACCGAACCCCGCGATATGTATCTGTCACGCGTTGCTGCGATGCAGGCTGGCGTTCCTGAAACAACTCCCGCCATGAACGTGAACCGCCTGTGTGGGTCGGGCGTTCAGGCGATTGTATCGGCCACGCAGTCGTTGATGCTCGGCGATGCGGATTTCGCATTGGCTGGTGGCGCGGACTGCATGAGCCGCTCGCCCTACATCCTCCCCGATGCACGGTGGGGTGCAAAAATGGGAGACATTCGCGGCCTCGACATGATGGTCGGCGCACTAACTTGCCCATTCGGCACAGGTCACATGGGCGTCACCGCTGAAAACGTTGCGCGGGATTACAACATCAGCCGCGAAGACCAAGACGCTTTTGCCGCAGAAAGCCAACGCCGCGCATTGGCCGCGATGGAGGCAGGGTATTTCGACAGTCAGATTGTACCCGTCGAGGTGAAGGTAAAACGCGAAATAGTCGCCTTTACCCGCGATGAACACGCCAAACCGACCACCGTAGAAGCCCTCGCTGGCCTACGCCCCGTGTTCCAAAAAGACGGCTCTGTCACCGCTGGCAACGCAAGTGGCATCAACGATGGCGCCGCGGCAGTTATTCTTGCGCGCGCTGATGCGGCAGAAAAAGCAGGCCTCACGCCGAAATTCCGCATCGCGGGCTATGCGCATTCTGGCGTCGCACCAGAGGTCATGGGTATTGGCCCCATCCCAGCCGTTCGATCCTTGTGTGAACGTACTGGCCTTTCAATCGCGGACTTTGACGTGATTGAATCGAACGAAGCCTTCGCGGCCCAAGCCATCGCGGTGGCTCGTGAGCTTGGATTTGATGCGGCCAAGGTGAACCCGAATGGCGGCGCAATTGCTCTTGGCCACCCTGTCGGCGCGACGGGTGCCATTCTGACCGTCAAGACCATGTATGAACTCGACCGCATCGGCGGCCGCTATGGCCTCATCACCATGTGTATCGGTGGTGGCCAAGGCATCGCGCTGGCGATTGAGCGCCTCTGATCATTCCTCAGGATAGTCGCGGGAGAACACCAAGGTGTTGTCCTGCGACATCCCTGGATCAAAGGCATATCCACCTGTGTGGAACCCCTTAAGGTCCTCCACCTCAGTGATGCGGTTTTCAATGATATACCGCGCCATTGCACCCCGCGCCCTTTTAGCGAAAAAGCTGACAATCTTTGGCTTGCCGCCTTTGACCTCATAAAACTGGGGCGTCACCACACGCAGTTTCAGGGCCTTATTGTCCGCCGCATGGAAATATTCCTGTGAGGCACAATTGACCAAGACATCCGTACCAATAGCCTCCGCCTCAGCGTTTAGGCGCTTGGAAATTTGTGTGCCCCAATAGTCATACAAATCCTTGCCGCGACGCGTCTTGAGCTTGCTCCCCATCTCTAACCGATAAGGCTGCATGCCATCCAACGGACGCAGCAACCCATACATCCCCGAAAGTATCCGCAAGTGGTCCTGTGCCCAACGCAGTGCGTCTGGATCAAGGGTCTTTGCTTCCAACCCTTTATAGGTGTCCCCATCGAAGGCAAAAACCGCTGGCTTTACATTCTCGGGCTCTGGATCGGCGCTGTAGGCCTTAAACCGATCGCGGTTCAATTTCGCCAGATTGTCCGAAATCGACATCAGACCTTTCAGGTCTGACAGGGTCAGGTTCCGCGCAGCCTTGGCCAATCGCATCGCGTCATCAGGGAACATCAGGTCGGTCATTTCGGCCGAAACAGGTGACATATCCAAAGATTTAGCGGGGGAAACGACGATCAGCATTTATGGCTCCTTCTTGCAGAGGGGAACCTAGCACTCACCTCTCAAAACTAAAGAGGCCAAACGCAGTTAATCCCCTGCTCAAATGCACATGATTATCAGGATGCTTCTGACAAAACGCCCAAGAATGCATCCCCGAACCGTTTGGCATATTTCGCGCCGAGCACACGCTCCATCGTCGCCATGTCCCGAGGACGCATTTGCGCGACTTTCGCCAACAGTGATGCCGAACATGTCATCGGTTTACCCGTCCCATCCTCGCCTCGACTAAGATCGGCCTGCACTTCGAGCAGTCGATCATAGACCGATCCTTCGCTCCGCCCTGCCATCTTTCGACGGGCGGGATGCAGATGGGTCACCTCCCCTGCAATAACCGAAAGAAACGCATCACCGTAGCTCTGCAGTTTCTTCGCGCCTACACCGCTGATCTTTGCCATTTCATCTAGGCTCATCGGGCGCTTCTGCGCCATTTCGATTAGAGTGCTATCGTTGTAGATGATATACGCAGGCACACCCGCCGCCTCCGCCAATGCACGGCGCTTCGCCTTAAGCGCTGACAACAGCGGCGCGTCGTCCTCGCTCACCAGCATTTTGATCTTATTGCCAGTCTTCGCGGCCTTAATCGTATCGCGCCGCAGCTGGATCGTATCCTCACCACGTAGAATGGGGCGCGCTTTTTCGGTCATGCGTAAACCACCATGCCGTTCAGGATCAGGACGCAACAAATCATGCCCCATCATCTGCCGAAAAATCGCCTGCCATTCACGGCGACTATATTCTTTGCCGACACCATAGGTCGGCAACTGATCGTGTCCGCGCTGTTTGATCTTATCCAGCTCAGAGCCCAACAAGATCTCGATCAGATGCCCGGATCCATAGCTTTCCCCTGTCCGCAAAGCAGCAGACAGCGCCATCCGCACAGGCGTCGTTCCATCGAACACATCGGCAGGCTTGTCGCAAAGATCGCAATGACCGCAGGCCGTCGCCTCTTCGCCAAAATAGCCGAGCAGGGTTTTGCGACGGCATTCAAGCGCCTCGCACAGCCCCAAAAGCGCATTGAGACGCGCGTGATCAGCCATACGACGTTCCGGCGGCGCAAGACCCTCATCGATTTGCTGACGCCGGTAACGAATGTCATCGGGTCCAAAGAGCGTGAGTGTCTCAGCCGGTGCTCCGTCGCGGCCAGCACGACCGATCTCTTGGTAGTAAGACTCAATCGATTTCGGCAGGTCTGCATGGGCAACCCAACGGATGTCGGGCTTGTCGATCCCCATACCAAAGGCAACGGTCGCAACCACAATCAGTCCGTCTTCTTGTTGGAAGCGCCCCTCAACAACGCGACGGTCTTCCGCCTCCATCCCGCCGTGGTAATGACAGGCGGCATGCCCCGCCTCTCGCAGCGCTTGCGCGATGGTTTCCGTTTTGGCTCGCGTGCCGCAATAGACAATCCCAGACTGCCCTTTTCGCGCCGCCGCGAACGACAGTATCTGCTGGCGCGGTTGATCCTTCACGGCAAAGGCGAGGTGAATATTCGGACGATCAAATCCCCGCAGGAACGTAACAGGTGGAACGCCATCAAACAGCTTTTCAACGATTTCCGCTTGAGTCTCCGCGTCAGCCGTCGCGGTAAAGGCCGCAAGTGGCACGCCCAACGCCCGCCGCAACTCGCCAATCCGCAAATAATCTGGGCGAAAATCGTGGCCCCACTGGCTGACACAATGCGCTTCATCTACCGCAATCATGCTCACGCCAATGCGACGCAACATTTGCGGTACGCCGCCCGCGGCCAACCGCTCTGGCGCCATATACAAGAGCTTGAGACGCCCCTCTTCCAGCGCTTGCCAGACGGCATCGGTTTCTTCTTGAGTATTGCCAGAGGTCAGCGCGCCAGCCTCAACCCCAGCTTCACGTAGCCCTCGTACTTGATCGCGCATCAAGGCAATAAGTGGCGAAATAACGACGGTTACACCCTCGCGCACCAAGGCTGGAAGTTGGAAACACAACGACTTACCGCCGCCTGTCGGCATAATGGCAAGCGTGTTTTGACCCAGAGACACCGCCTCAACGATATCTTCTTGACCCGGACGGAACCCGTCGAATCCGAATACGTCGCGCAAAAGCGTGGCTGCGGTCATAAGATCAATTTCTGGCTGCTCGTTTTGCCTAAAGAATCACAAGCCCCGAGTCAGAGCAACCCCGCCCTGCCTTCGTGCTTGAAATATCCCGGGGTGAATTGGCCAAAGGCCAAGAGGGGCAGAGCCCCTTACGCCTCAGTCGATCACGCGAGCTTCATCAACCAGCATGACCGGAATGCCGTTTCGGATCGGATAGGCCAACTTCGCAGCGACCGAAATCAGTTCCTGACGCGCCGCATCATAGTCCAAACGGGTTTGCGTTTGGGGGCAAACCAAGGCTTCGATCATCTTCGGATCAAAAGTCATTTCGCTCATTGTAGCCTCTCTTCACCACCGCCATGCAAAGCGTAGCTGATCAAGGTGATCAACGTTTCCCGCCGTTGGGCCAACTCTGGCGCTTCTAACAACGCTTGTCGATCCTCGGGCTCAAAGGGGCATAACATCGAAAGCGAGTTGATCAAGAGCTCGTCTTCGGCATCTCGAATTCCGTCCCAATCGGTCGACAAACCTTTGTCATCGAAAAAGCGCTCCAGCAACGACAACAACACGTCTCGATCCATGTCTGGGTCGTGCTCTACGGGACCAAGATCCCTGCCAAAACCATCCCACGAGACATTAAACTTGCGGTAAGGTGTGAAGCCTTCGACCTCTTCGGCCAAACGGAACCGCGAAATGCCCGTAAGGGTGATCATATAGCGACCATCTTCGGTTTCGGAGAACGCGGTTAGACGCCCAGCGCAACCGATGCGATGCAACCCTCGCCCGCCATTTGGCTGGATCATTCCCAACAACCGCTCAGGCGTCTTCATCACATCCTCGATCATCGCAAGATATCGAGGTTCAAAGATGTGCAACGGGAGCTTTGCGCGTGGCAGCAACAAAGCTCCCGGAAGCGGGAATACCGGAATAGAAAGCGGCAGATCGGATGATGTCCTCATAACCCGCAAGGTAGGACGCTCCGTCCGTCAGGCAAATATCATCGACGACAAACGGCGGCGACCGTTCAGCACGATCGGATCATTTGGTTTCAACGCATCAAAAATCTGGAACATCTGGGCTTTGGCAGCGCCGTCATTCCATTCCCGATCACGACGGAACATTTCCAAGAGTTCATCTACTGCTTCGGCGACTTGGCCTGCCGCATGCAATGCCTGCGCGAGGTCCAAGCGAAGCTGCATATTATCAGGGTCTGCAGCAACTGCAGCACGCAGATCATCTACAGGACCTGCCTTTTCCGCCTGACGGGCCAATGCAATTTGTGCGAACGCTGCCTCGATTGGGGCTGACTTCGAAATGGACACAGGAACGCCGTTCAAGACGGCCTCAGCCTGATCAAGGTCGCCCATCGCAACATAACACCGCGCCAGACCACCAAAGGCAGCAGCATTTTCAGCTTCTTCACCAATAATCGCACCGAATACTTCAGCCGCGTCGGCAGCGTTGCCTTCGGTGAGCATATTTTCAGCTTCTTCCAGCGCAGCCTCTAGGCCCTCTGCACCGCCCAAAGAGGCTAGTTTCGAAACGAACTCTTGAATCTGGCTTGGTGGGATGGCACCTTGGAACCCATCAACAGGTTGCCCTTGGAAAAACGCATATACAGTTGGGATGGACTGAACGCGCAACTGGCCAGCGTAACCTTGATTTTCGTCTACATTGACCTTGACCATTTTCACGGCGCCGCCCGCCTTGTTCACCGCAGCCTCAAGCGCAGGCCCAAGCGTCTTACAAGGGCCGCACCAAGGCGCCCAGAAGTCTACGATGACCGGAACCTCTTTGGACGCTTCAATAACATCCTGCACAAAGGTTGCGTCGGTTGTATCAATGACCAGATCGCCAGTCGTTTTTTGTCCGCCAAGTTCGAGCATCATGCCCTCCTAGAATTCTGTTTGCCCTTATATGAGCAGCCTGTAACGGGAAGACAAGTTACATCCCGTTATTGAAATGTTTTAAATGTCGAAGGTCGCAAAAACTGGCGCGTGGTCACTGGGCTGTTCCCATCCGCGCACATCACGCCTGATCCGGCTGGAATGCGCCGCATTCGAAATATCGGGCGTTGCCCAGATATGGTCCAAACGGCGACCTTTGTCGGCTTCGTCCCAATCCTTCGCACGATAGGACCACCAGCTATAGAGCAGCCCCTCAGGAATATCCTGCCGCGTGATATCAACCCAACTCGCTGAATCTTGCACTTGAGCAAGGTGTTCAACCTCAATCGGAGTGTGGCTGACGATCTTCAACAGCTTCTTGTGATCCCACACGTCATCCTCACGCGGGGCAATGTTGAAATCACCAACGATCACCGTCTTTTCTGGTTTGGTCTTGTGAAAGTAATCCCGCATCTCGGTTAGATAATCGAGTTTCTGACCGAACTTCTCGTTCTTCTCACGGTCAGGTTCATCACCGCCCGCAGGGATGTAAAAGTTCTGGATCGTCACGCCGTTCTCAAGCCGACCTGCAATGTGCCGCGCATGATTGAGCGATGCAAAATCTTGGGCATCGGTTTCGAGGATCGGCATCTTTGACAAGATCGCCACACCGTTATAGCCCTTCTGGCCACGCGCGATCATGTAGTTGTAGCCAAGTGCCTGAAACGCTTCGAACGGGATTTTCTCGACAGGGCTTTTGCATTCCTGCAAGCAGAGCACATCTGGCATATCTTCAGTCATGAGCCGAGACACGAGAGCTTCGCGCAAGCGGACAGAGTTGATGTTCCAAGTGGCCAGCGTAAAAGTCATATCCGTCTCCATATTTCGGACAGATGTGTAGCGCGATCACGCGCCCACGACCACCAGTATCACGCAGAAAAAAGCCCCCGCGAAATGCGGGGGCAAGTCCAACAGGGAGGATGATGGCGTAACCCTGCCATCAAGGGAACGATTCAACCTATACGACATTTTGGTCGTATTTTATACTCAAATCAGGCGACCAACCGATATCCACCGCTTTCTGTGACCAAAAGGCGAGCATTGGATGGATCGGGTTCGATCTTCTGACGCAGACGATAGATGTGCGTCTCAAGCGTGTGGGTCGTGACACCCGCGTTATACCCCCAAACCTCGTGAAGCAGCACATCGCGCGGCACAACACCGTCTGTCGACCGATAAAGATACTTGAGGATGTTGGTTTCTTTTTCCGTAAGACGGACCTTTTTGTCGTCCTCGGTCAGCAGCAGTTTCTGCGCTGGCTTGAACGTATATGGCCCGATTTGGAACATAGCGTCTTCGGACTGTTCATGGGTGCGAAGCTGCGCACGGATACGAGCCAGCAGCACTGGGAATTTGAACGGCTTAGTGATGTAGTCGTTCGCCCCAGCGTCCAGACCTAAAATGGTGTCGCTGTCGGTGTCATGCCCAGTCAACATAAGGATCGGACATTTGACACCTTGCTTGCGCATCACCTTGCAAAGCTCGCGCCCATCGGTGTCAGGCAAACCTACGTCCAGAATCACGAGGTCGTAGATCCCTTCTTTGACACGGCCAATTGCGTCGTGGCCGTTGCCAGCCTCAAAGACGTCAAAGTCTTCGGTCATAATTAATTGTTCGCCTAGCGCTTCGCGCAGGTCATCATCGTCATCGACAAGCAAAATGCGTTTGAGTTGTGCCATAGCGTTTTTGGCCTCCATTCACGTCTGATTGAACATCTGTGACTTGGTACGCTTTAGGGCAAGGATTCCGACAAAAATTCACGCGGTCGTGTCGTAGAGAAGGGAAATGTTTCAATTCCCTTCAAATCACCCTAGTTAAGTCAAACAAAGCGAAGGTTTCGACGATGGGATTTGCACCCGATATTACAGAACGGCTAGCGCGTGCCCGTGCAGATTTACGCATGGGTGTTCCTGTTGTGCTGGAAAGCGGCGCTCTGGTTCTAGCGGCGGAAACATTAAACGCCGCCCGTTTGGCCGAGGTGAGGGCAATGGGTGCCGCCAGTATTGCGGTCACATCTCACCGCGCTTCGACACTCAAGGTCGCAGCCTACGACGGCGATCTGACACGTATCGCGTTGCCTGTTGATGCTGCGCTGACCTGGGTTCGTGGCATCGCGGATCCAGCTGATGACCTACGGCACCCCATGAAAGGCCCGCTCCACGCACGTCGTGAGGGTTCTGCAGAACCCGCCCGTGCGGCAATTGCCCTGACCAAAGCCGCTCGCTTGTTGCCAGCGGCGGTCATGGTGGACCTCCCCAATTCAACGAGCTTTGCGCAGGCCCACAACCTTACAATCGTCCCCGATTCCGCCGCTCTTGCCACCGATTTGTCGCCACTCGACCCGATTATCGCGGCCCGTATGCCGCTCGATGTTTCAGAAGCAGGTCGTTTGCACATCTTCCGCCCTCACGACGGCGCCGAAGAACACTATGCCGTAGAGATCGGCCAGCCCCCGCGAGACAAGCCCGTTTTGGCGCGCCTTCATTCCGCTTGTTTTACGGGCGACGTTCTCGGCAGCCTAAAATGCGATTGCGGTCCGCAATTGCGTGGCGCGTTGTCTCAGATGGGTCAAGAAGGCGCGGGCGTGCTCTTGTATCTCAATCAAGAAGGACGCGGCATTGGCCTCGCCAACAAAATGCGTGCCTACTCGCTACAGGATCAAGGCTTTGACACCGTCGAAGCAAATCACCGTTTAGGGTTCGAAGACGACGAACGTGATTTTCGCATCGGAGCAGAGATTTTGCGCCGCATGGGGTTCAGCTCGGTTCGATTGCTCACCAACAACCCTGCAAAAGTTGCACGCATGAACGATAGCGGGATTGAAGTCGTGGAACGCGTCGCCCTCAAGGTCGGCGAGAACCGCCATAACCACCACTACCTTGCAACGAAGGCATCGAAATCAGGACACCTCCTGTGACACCGCTCGATCTGGTCGTCGGCCCAACTGGGTTGCGTTTCATGAACCGCCATTTCGCCTGTAACATTGGGCGCGGCGGTGTCACTGACAACAAACGCGAAGGTGATGGCGCGACCCCACGTGGGCAACACCGCATTGTCGGCATGCTCTATCGCCCGGATCGGATCGCAAAACCGACTGACTGGGCCGTGCCGATAGGTCACGCTGATCTCTGGTCCGACGACCCCAACCATGAGGACTACAACCTCATGGTTCGCGCACCCTACCCCCATAGCCACGAAAAACTACGGCGCGCTGATCCGCTCTACGACCTCGTTCTGATTCTAGATTGGAACTGGCCCTACGCCGTCAAAGGACGCGGCTCTGCCATTTTCATCCATCAATGGCGCCGCCCCGTTTATCCGACCGAAGGCTGCGTGGCTCTGTCGCGGCGCGACCTGCATTGGATCGCACCCCGCATCAACTACCAAAGCCGAGTCTGTATACTATAGCCCTTAGCCGTAGTCGCGCTCACCAAAGATCGCCGAGCCGACGCGAACATGGGTCGCACCAAAGGCAATCGCCTTTTCAAAATCAGAACTCATACCCATCGAAAGCCCCTCAAGGTCGTTCCGTTCTGCAAACTTACGCAACAGCGCAAAGTGCATCGACGCTTCCTCGTCAGCTGGTGGAATACACATCAAACCTTTAATCGGCAGATCAAGCGCACGACATTCAGCAACAAAAGAGTCGACATCCGCAGGCAAGATCCCCGCCTTCTGCGGCTCCTCGCCCGTGTTCACTTGGATGAACAAATCAGGACAGGACCCGATCTCTTGAGCAATACGTGCAATCGCATGTGCCAGTTTCGGACGATCAACCGAGTGGATCGCATTCACCAACTCCATAGCCGCCCGAGTCTTATTGGTTTGCAACGGCCCAATCAGGTGCAAATCGATTCCTTCGAACTGTTCACGAAACGCAGGCCACTTTCCTTGCGCCTCTTGAACCTTATTTTCGCCAAAGACTCGCTGCCCTTCGCGCAAAACCGACTCCACTTTGGTATTGGGCTGTACTTTTGAGACAGCGATCAAAGTGACGCTTCCCTCTGCGCGACCACTTTCGGCCTCAGCTTTTGCAATGCGGTCTTTGATGTCAGACAAACCCATAACACGCTCCTGATCGTCTTTTGTTTTAAGGCGGCTCAGCAGGACATAGGACGATCAAGCCCCCCTGTCACCCGCCATTTCCGCGATAAACGGGTGTGTCCTTCGTGCATCATTTTTGATCAAGGCACCGAATGAACGGGGCAAATGACTTGAGTGGTGGGGGCTTTGGGCGCACATATCCTGCCAATGCTAGGTTCACTGGCATTCATGTGAATGCAAAAACACGAGGGTAAACCATGAAAAAGATCCTTCTCGCTTCCGTAGCAATGTCGGCTTTCGCTGGCGCAGCTGCTGCTGAAGTTTCGTTCTCCGGCGTAGCTAACCTGTCGTACAACGACACTGACGCTACTGCAGTTATGACTACTCCTGCCGACGACAACGATGGCTTCTACTGGGGTGCGACACTGACTGCAACACTGTCCCAAGAGCTCGACAACGGCATTACCGCTGGCGCAACGGTTAACTTCGACATCCAAGAAGATAACCAAGATGCAGGTGGCAACACCAACCTTAACGCAGACGACTACGTTCTCTTCGTTAAGTCTGAGAATGTTTCGCTGTACTACGGCGACACTGGCACCGCTGCAGTTAAATACTGGGCTTCTGCTGGCGACATGGAAGCTGACGGCTTCACTTCCGATTGGACCGATGCAGTTAACGCTGACGCCGTTCTCCGCGCTGACATCAACTACGGTTCTGTTGAAGCGTCCGTTTCGACACTGATCGTGTCCGCTGCAGACAACTCTCAAGAGGAGCAGACTTCGTTCAGCGCACGCACTACTATTGGTGGTGTAACCATTACTGCTGCGACTGAAGAAAAAGCTAACACCACCATCACTGGTGCTGCAGCTGGTGACTTCAACGCGAACGACGTATGGGGCGTATCTGCTGCGATGGCAGTTGCAGGTGCTGACGTAACTGTCGCTTACGCTGAAACCGATACTGGCGCTAACGGCACAAACTCTTCGACCGGTATCAAAGTTGCATACCCTGTAGGCGACGTTAAGATCACCGCCTACTACGTAGACGAAAACCCTTCGGCTGCAAACCTTGCAACCAACGCTCATAAAGATGATGCAAACTACGGCATCGCATTCGCTTACGCGGCTGGTGACGTAACTGTGACTCTTGACCTGCAGGACGACCAAGGCGTAGCCAAGACTTCTCTTGATGCTACCTACGACCTCGGCAACGGCCTGAAGTTGATGGCTGGTATGTACGACGAGAACGACACCTACAACGCTTCTGGCGTTGCTACCCCAGCATCGGATGGCACTGACTCCTACGTAGCAGCTTCCTATGACCTCGGTGGTGGCGCAGCACTGTTCGTATCCTACGCTGATGCGGACACCGCTGGTGCAATCGCAGCTGATGAAGTTGGTACTCCTGACTACCAGGACGGCACAACTCTGTCGCTGACCTTCGCATTCTAATCTGACCCTGTCAGTTTGAATGAGAGAGCGGCGCTTCGGCGTCGCTCTTTTCTTTTGGCAAAGCTGATTCTACCTTTGCTGCAACCAACACTGGATGAGACAGTTATGCATAAAATCGCTCTACTATTGACTGCAGTGCTGCTTAGCAGCTGTGGCACAGCCAAAGGCTTCCTCGATGGCACGGGTAGTGTGCTTGAAGGCATGGCGACTGATGTGCGTAGCTTGGGCGGGATGCTGAACTAAGGCTCGGGCTTAGAGCAGCTCTACAGCATTGGCTAACTGCTCGTCGTTGACGTCGATATAGCGTTGCGTAACGGCTATTGAGCTATGCCCAGCTAAAGCAGCTAATACTCGTACACCGATGCCTTTGTTGGCCAAACGTGTGATAAAAGTTCGACGTGGGCTATGACTGCTGGCACCTTGCAGTCCACACGCATGGAAGATGTTGAGAAACAGCTGACACATGGTGTTGGCACTAAAATGCCCACCCTTTTGACTGCGAAACAGCGGCGCAGCTGGATCCACACTGTTGCGCCAAGTGCGATATAGAGCCAGCTGTTGAGTGAGTGCCTTGTTGATAAACACAGTGCGTGACTTTGCACCTTTTGTCTGTGCTGCTGTGAGCGTGAACTGGGTACGTATTGCACCATCAGCATCAAACACATCCGCAATACGCAGTGCAGCCAGTTCTTTAGCTCGCAGCCCAGTATAGATGCTGAACAGCAGTATCGTTGCATCACGTACTGGGTACTTGCGTGATTGGCAGTAACGCAGGGCACGTTTGATTTGTGCGTCGTTGAGTGTTGCTGCTTGTGCCATATAGCCCTCAAATATCAGCTTCATTAACTGCTACGTTACGCTCTGATATTCGAGTGATGCGACCCCTAAATTGGTTTAGCCAGAGCTGTTCATTATCAACGACTTAGGTGTTCTTCTCAGACAATACATATTCTATGATATTTGGGAGTATGTATGCAGTGGTACTTGTTTGGATGATTGATTGTCTAACAGCTACGCCGTTATCCAACTGCTTCACTGTCTCAACGCTTTCGCTACGCTACAGCGTCTCAACAGTCTCAGCATCTTTTATGAGTTAATATTAATACGGGGATTTTCTGTAGATTTGGATGTCATAGAGAGGCTGCTAACCTCTCTTTGACGTAAGACTTTCTGTGAGTTTCTCAGTCAGCAATGTCGCACAACCAACTGCGGTTGGTAGGTAGGGTTAGGCTGTTACCTTTACGTGCGTAGAGTTGTTCCCAACGCAATGTGCTGCCAATACATTGCCACCAGCAGCACACATACAAGGTGCTTTGACATTCAAAGCCTCTCATCTTGTTCCACTGCATAATCTTTAACGAGCCCGTTACAGCTTTGCTCGGTGAATGGCTCTGTTTAACCTTCTGCGCTGACAAGTTCTGCACGCGGTTCATACGCTTGCTCAATGTCGTTTATAGGGCGCTATGCACAGATAAATACACGGCAGTGGGTAGCTGCTTTGCATCTACAGTTATTTATCAACAAAGGAAAAAATCATGTCAAAAACGATATTGAATGACGTTTATGCTCTGCTGCACAGCATCAATGCCGTCAGCAATGAGAGCGAGTTTAGTACGGACTGGCTTGGGCGTAGTGAATGCTACATGCGTACGCTGCGTTTTAAGGGTACCAATGCCAGCGTTGGTGCTATCGCTATCTGTGCCAGTAAGTTGCAGCACTATGGGCAACGGATGTTGAACACAGCTGAGCATCGACAGCTGGGTGAACGCTTTGTGAGTTTGAGCAACGCTTGTCATCGTCACATCAATACGCAAAGCGAGCGACACTGGATGGCTGCACTATGAAGGGGGTGTTGTGTTCTAAATACGCTGCAGCGCAGTTTCTGACAGGGAAGTACTTATGCTATTGGGGTGGTGATTTTGCAGCCCCTATTGTGCGTGGAGCACGACAATGACTGCGCTGTCCGACATACAAAAAGCTCTCAACACGATAAGACGCATAACACAGGCGGAGGAAGAAGCCGTACGACTTGCGGCACTCGCATTGCTGGCGGGCGTCACAGGTGACGAGGCACGTGATATAGCGAAACAACGAGAGCCAAAGCGCAAGCAACAGCCTGCTGTTCCAATCCCGCGTCCTCCCAAGCCCACAGTGCGTCCTGCACCAAAGCAGCAAAGCGCTCAGATTCAGACTACGCCTAACGTTCAAGCTCTCGCTCCCAAACAAGCTCAAAAACCCATCCCACCCCAATAGCACATCATCCTCAATATTGACTGTCTGCGTTTGCGACACATCCTTTTACTACGGTTCAAACAGAAAGGATGACGACGATGGACTGGCTGCAAAACTTGATGCGTGAAGAAGGACTCGAACCCCAAAGCAGTGCGAGTACAACTCTACGTTCGAAACTGCTTGGTCAAGCGGATCGTATGCTCAAAGAGTTGGCGACTTATAAGACAGAACAAGAGCTTGACGGTAACAGCTCCAAGTATTGGTGGGCTCCACAAAGTGTTGATGGTCAGAGACGTGTAGCAATGCGTGCTGGTTCCAAAACAGTGGACGGTTCTGCGGTCTATGTGAACAACACTCTCTCTGACGTACGTACTGCGATTGAGAAGATGCGTAGGGTGATTGAACGCAGTAAAGACTCGCAGTGGGCTGAAGAAGAAGAGCGCCGCAAAAAAAAGTAATACGGCGTGTTGTACGGATGTATGAACAAGTAGACACTGGGCCGCTGTATGAACAAGCGGTCCAGTTGTTGAGCACTTACAGATCCGTTGCGGCACGCATGGCAAACGCAAAACCACGCACACAAGGCAAGTTGGATCGACGGCTTGAGCAGCTTGGGGAGAAGATCTCTGAGCGATTGGGTGAGTTGACGTTTAACGAACGCAAGGCGCTGACAGGTTGGCAGGAAGGTGTTGTGCCAGACATGTACGAAGTTGATCACAAAGCACTGACAGCACAGCCCTATCAAAGCATACGTCGCGTTGATCGCTGGACTGAAGAATATGATCCCGCTGACTATGAAGCTGATAAGACAGGTAGTGAGCCAGATAAATCAATATCAGATCAACTCGCAAAGTTCTTACGCATGGGACTGGACTAAGGCGTTTACTCAGCAACAGAACACAGGATCAATCGTGCGATTTTGGCGTATTTGTTGCGATTTTTAGCAGTTCAATATCTGCTTGCAGTTGGGGCTGACTGGCATAGTGATGCAGGGATCAAATACGATCCAAGTCGATAGCGCCTGCGATAATATCTACGCGATCCTGCAAGGTATTAGGGAACAGCTGAGCATACCGTTCCGTCATCGAAATATGATAATGCCCCAACAGTCGCTGCACTTCGTAGATACTGGCGCCATTGTTGATCAGTAGGCTTGCATATGTATGCCGAAGATCATGCATACGCACTGATGGTAAAGCAGCACTTTCTCGCGCTTCTACAAAGGCATTATGCAGGCTCGTATATGGGGCACGAGTGCGGGGATTGGCAAAGATCCAACTGTCACGTGTTGTTGGCACACCCAAAACTTCTGATCGCGCTTTGACTTGCTGCAGCACTGATAGTGCCTTGTCACTCAACATAACTGTTCTGCTGCGCCCACTTTTGCTCACAGCGACAAACAGTTCTTTCTTGCGCTCATCAATATCAGTCCACCGAGCAAGTCTAAGTTCGCTCTTCCGCGCACCCGTCAACAACAGCAGCTTTACGAATAGATGCAGATACGGGTGACTGCTGCGCTTACAGGCACTGAGCAAGCGTCGTATCTCAGCTTCAGTTAGGAACCGCTGCACGTAGTCTCCAACGGGCAACTTTCTAATCGCTGCGCCCTTGAACACGTTCTTGTCCAAGTATCCCCAATGCACGGCGATGTTTAGGATACGGTTCAGCATCGATGAGTGCTTATTTACCGTTGCGGGTTTGTAGCCAGCATCAATCTGATGCAGCACCCAGCTATCCAAGTCCTCACTGGTAATCTCTCTCAGAGGCTTTTGACCCAGTGATGAGCGGATGTGCTTGTTGAACACATAGTAGTCCAGCTGACTACGACGCTTGGTAGCCTTTGCAAACGCATAGTACTTTGCATCAAAGAAGTCCGCGAGCGTTACAGCTGGCTCTGCAGCTTCGCTCACAGCCACGCTCTTCTTGTCCTTGCCGAATAACTTCGAAATCGGTCGCATATCGAATATCTCCTTGCTACAACGCTAATGTCAGCTGCACACAAGGACGACCAAGTTCTTGATTTAGGTAGTGAAAAATACTCCGACTACCATTCCGCTATCCTTCTCGCTTCCGTCGCACTGACCGCTTTCGCTGGCGCAGCTGCTGCTGAAGTTTCCTTCTCGGGCTCCGCAACTCTGGGCTACAACGACGACAACGGCCGTCTGGCTGGCGGCGCTGTATTCGGCGATCACCAGGGCTTCTACTCGGACCTGAACCTCGACGTAGCTTTCTCTGCTGAGCTCGACAACGGCCTGACCGTTTCGGCTTCTGCTGACGTTGACGAAGTGGATGCTGCTGACGCTGCATCGCGCGGCGTTACTCTGACCATCTCTTCGGACACCGCTTCGCTCGTTTATGGCGACACCGAATTCGCTGCAAAATCGATGTGGTCGGCAGCTGGCGACATGGAAGCTGACAGCTTCTCCGCTCAGGATGGCGAAGGCGTACTCAAAGGCACCTTCTCGTTCGGTGGTGTAGACATGGCTGTTTCTGGCCTCGTATATGACGCTGAAGGCGACGCAGCGACTGATGACCTTGCTCAGCTGTCGTTCGGTGCAAAAGCAACTGTTGGCGCAGCTACCGTAGTAGTTGCTTACCAAGAAGAGCTTCTTGCTGCTGACGTAACTGGTGGTCTTAACGCCAACACCAACACAACCATTTCTACCAACGGTGATCTGACCACTGCAGAAACCCTCGGTATCTCGGTTGCAATGTCTGTTGCAGGTGCTGATGTCAAACTGGCATATGCTTCGGAGAAAAACACAGGCGGCACCGACTACGACTCGACCGGTATCGCAGTTTCCTACCCGATGGGTGACGTAACTGTTTCCGCGTACTTCGTATCCGAAGACGACAGCACCGCTGTTGACGCGAAAGACAACTACGGCGTTAAATTCGCATACGCTGCTGGTGCAGTTGCAGGTACTCTCGGCTTCGCAAGCGAGCAAGGCACTGACTACGTTTCGCTCGAAGGTTCCTACGACCTCGGCAACGGCCTGAGCATCTACGCTGGTGCGATCACCAAAGACGGCGACACCGACGACACCTACGTTGGCGCTTCTTACGACCTCGGCGGCGGTGCTTCGCTGCTCGTTTCGTACGCAGACGACACCAACAACGACGAAGCAGCTGGCGACGACGACATCGGCGCACAGGGCTACGCAGTTGGCACCACTGTTGAACTGTCGTTCGCATTCTAATCTGACCTAGTCAGTTTGAATGAGAGAGCGGTCCTTCGGGGCCGCTCTTTTCTTTTGTGACCACAGGTTTACCCCTTAAGCCTTGTGACAGGCTCTGCCCCACGTTACACATTTTGCGACGTCGGCCCCAACGCGGGGTCATGGACATGAGGGCAATACTGTGACCGCTTTCCAAAAAACGACCCGCGCGATGCTGGTGACCGCAATGGCCTTGGGCCTGTCTGCTTGTTCGGGCGGCTTTAGTTCGCCGTTCAGCGGATTATTCGGTGGCAAATCAAACGATGCTGGCGCCGTGCGTCAGGCAACGCGGACCGCTGGATCAGAATCCGTGGCTGTGAACCGCTACCTCTGGGCCGCTTCGATCGATGTTCTGTCGTTCCTCCCCGTCGAGAGTGTCGACCCCTTCACTGGCGTGATCGTCTTTGGCTACGGCACCCCACCGGGTGGTGGCCGCGCATATCGTGCGACTGTGCATATCTCTGACCCTGCGCTGGATGCTCGTTCGCTCAATGTCGCGCTGCAATCGCGCAATGGCGCGGTCAGCCTTGAGACGCAGCGCGCTGTTGAGGACGCAATCCTCGCCCGTGCGCGTCAGATCCGCATTCAAGACCGCGGCCTATAGAAACTGCCGCGAAAACCTTTTAATACCGCGCCGGGCCCTGTTGCCCGGCGTTTCCATGTCCCAAAGGACCGATCCATGTCCCGCTATACCGCCGCTGATATCGAACAAAAATGGCAAGCCGCCTGGGAACAGGCTGGCGTATTCACCGCAAAACGCGATGAGACAAAGCCGAAATACTACGTGCTCGAAATGTTCCCCTACCCGTCGGGCCGCATCCATATGGGTCACGTGCGGAACTACACCATGGGCGACGTGGTAGCGCGTTTCAAAATGTCGACGGGTCACAACGTTTTGCACCCAATGGGCTGGGACGCGTTCGGTATGCCTGCGGAAAACGCTGCGATGGCATCGGGCGGCCACCCCAAGGACTGGACCTATAAGAACATCGCCGACATGCGCGGCCAGATGAAACCTCTTGGCCTGTCGATCGACTGGAGCCGTGAATTCGCGACCTGCGATCCAGAGTATTACGGCCAGCAGCAGGCTCTGTTCATTGATATGCTGGACAAGGGTCTGGTCTACCGCAAGAACGCCGTGGTGAACTGGGACCCAGTCGACATGACTGTTCTTGCGAACGAACAGGTGATTGACGGCAAAGGCTGGCGATCTGGTGCCGATGTTGAACGCCGAGAGCTGACCCAGTGGTTCTTTAAGATTTCGGACATGGCTGGCGATCTGCTGGACAGCATCGATAACCTCGATGATTGGCCTGCCAAGGTGAAGCTGATGCAGGCCAACTGGATCGGCAAATCCCGCGGCCTTCAGTTCTCGTTCGAACGCACCGACGCTGGTGAAGCAATTGAGGTTTACACCACGCGCCCCGACACGCTGATGGGTGCATCCTTTGTTGGTATTTCACCAGATCACCCGATTGCGAAAGAGCTGGAAGCCAACAACCCAGACATCGCGGCGTTTGTCGCTGATTGCCGCAAGGGTGGCACGACCGAAGAGGCGCTGGAAAAGGCTGAAAAGAAAGGCCTTGATACAGGTATTAAAGTCAAACATCCGCTGGACCCGTCCAAAGAGCTTTCTGTTTGGATCGCAAACTTCATTCTGATGGACTACGGCACGGGTGCGATTTTCGGTTGCCCTGCGCATGACCAACGCGACTTTGACTTCGCAACGAAATATGGCCTTGATATTACGCCGATTTTTGTTGCGGATGGCGCCGAAGAAGAGACCCTGACCGAAGCCTACACTCCACTGAAGTCGGAGAAGGTCCGCTACATCCGTGGCTTCGCTGGCCAAGAGCTTCAAACTGGTGAAGACGGCGTGAATAGCGCAATCGAGAAAGCAGAAGCCGAAGGTTGGGGCACAGGCGTGACCAAATTCCGCCTGCGCGATTGGGGCCTTTCGCGGCAGCGCTATTGGGGTTGCCCAATTCCTGTTGTTCACTGTGACGATTGCGGCGTGGTTCCTGAGAAAAAAGAAAACCTGCCTGTTCAGTTGCCTGACGATGTCACCTTTGACGTTCCAGGCAACCCGCTGGACCGCCACCCACACGTGGCGCGATTGTGCTTGCCCGTCGTGTGGCAAACCCGCACGCCGCGAAACGGACACCATGGATACCTTCGTGGATTCGTCGTGGTATTATGCGCGCTTCACCTCACCACGTGCTGACACTCCGACCGTTCAGGCCGATGCTGACTACTGGATGAACGTCGACCAATATATCGGTGGTATTGAACACGCGATCCTTCACCTGCTCTATTCGCGCTTCTTCGCACGTGCGATGAACGTGACAGGTCACTTGCCCGATAGCGCGCGCGAGCCGTTCAATGCGCTCTTCACCCAAGGCATGGTGACACATGCGATCTATCAGACGACCAACCCTGAAAACGGACGTCCGATCTATCACTATCCCGAAGCGATCGAGCTGCGGGACGGTAAGGCATTCGTCATCGCGACCGGCGAAGATGCACAGATCATTCCATCTGCCAAAATGTCGAAATCGAAAAACAACGTGGTCGACCCGTTGAACATCATTTCGTCGTTTGGCGCTGATACCGCCCGCTGGTTCGTGCTGTCTGACAGCCCACCAGAACGCGACGTCGAATGGACCGCCGCTGGAGCCGAAGCGACGGCAAAGCACCTCGCTCGTGTGTTCCGCATCTGTGCCGATATTGCAGAGATGGATGATGCCACGACTGAGTCCGATCTGGAGCTGCTCAAAGCAACGCACAAAGCGATCTTTGACGTGACCCAAGGCTTTGAATCGTTTGGCTTTAACGCCGCGATTGCGAAACTCTACGCCTTTACCAACCTCCTGCAGAAATCACCTGCTGGCGGAAAGGCAAAGAAAGAGGCAGCGCGCATTCTAGCCCAGTTGATGTCGCCGATGACGCCGCACCTGTCCGAAGAACTCTGGTCGCTCTTGGGCGGTGAGGGACTTGTGACCACAGCCGCGTGGCCCGTCGTCGACGAAGCTATGCTGGTCGAAGACACGGTCACCCTGCCGATCCAGATCAACGGCAAACGCCGCGCGGAAATCAGCGTGCCTGCAGATATGTCGAAGGAAGAGGTTGAAAAGCTCGTCCTTGAGAACGAAGCTGTGGTCAAAGCACTGGACGGTGGCCAGCCGAAAAAACTGATCGTAGTTCCAGGTCGTATCGTCAATGTCGTCGTCTAAATCCATTACCCGCTGCACCCGTCGCGCCCTCTTAGTGGGGGCTGTGGCGGTGTTGGCGGGGTGTGGGTTTACGCCGATCTACGGCGACAATGGCTCCGCATCCAATCTTCGGGGCAAGGTCGCCTATGACAGGCCTGACACGTTGGACGGCTACCATCTGCGCGAACGTCTCCAACGACGTTTAGGGCAGACGGAAACGGCTGAATATCAGCTGTCCGTCCGAACGACCCTCAGCAGCAGTTCGGTTGGTATTGCAGAAGACTCTACAGTTCTGCGCGCGACATTGACGGGAACGGCAACCTTCTCTTTGGTTGATAGCGCGGGCGCCGTCATCACAAACGGCACGGTCGAAACATTCAGCGGCTACTCGACAACTGGTAACGTTGTGTCGACTCGTTCGGCTGAACAAGATGCCCATGAACGCCTGTCCATCGCGCTAGCCGACCTCATTGTAGCCCATATTCTTGCGGCTCAAGTCGCTGATAACCCATGAAATTAGGTGCGCGCGAAGCGTCTGGTTACTTCCGGAAACCAGACCCCGGCAAGGCTGGCCTACTGATTTATGGCACCGACGGCATGCGCGTGGCTCTCCGCCGCAAAGAAGTTGTCGATGCCCTCGTCGGACCACAAGGCGAAGCAGAAATGCGTTTCACTCGCATAGCCGCTGCCGATTTACGTAAAGACGGCGCTCTGCTGAACGATGCAATCAAATCCCAAGGTTTCTTCCCAGGACAACGCGCGGTTTTAGTGGAAGACGCCGCCGACAGTCTGGCAGAAACGATCCGCGTCGCAATGTCGGATTGGAGGGATGGCGATGCGCAAGTGATCGTGACAGCGGGTTCGCTCACGGCAAAGTCGTCGTTGCGTAAATATTTCGAAGCCCACCCGAACGCCTTCTCGATCGGGATCTATGACGATCCACCTGCACGCGACGAAATCGAAGCCAGCCTTGCCGCAGCAGGACTTAAGGCGATTGGACGCGACGCGATGGACGCTATCGTCGCGTTGTCGCGGACTCTTGATCCCGGTGATTTTCGGCAGACCATTGAAAAGCTGGGCCTCTACAAACTCAACGATAACAGCGAGTTAAACGTCGACGATGTCGATTCCTGTCGACCACAATCTGCAGAGGCTGGCGTTGATGATTTGCTCAAAGTTGTTGCTGATGGACAGCCCCAGTTAATTGCCCCGCTGCTGCGCCGGCTTTACGCGCAGGGCGTCAATCCCACCGGTTTATGCATCAACGCGAACCGTCATTTTCGCGCTCTTCACACAGTCGCATCGGACCCTGGGGGACCGTCATCGGGGATTGGGCGACTTAGACCACCAGTGTTCGGCCCTCGTCGTGACGCAATCCTTCGACAAGCCAGCACATGGGGTCGTGATCGACTAGAACGCGCTTTGAGCGAGCTGCTGACGACTGACCTGACACTGCGTTCATCTTCAAAGGCCCCACAGCAAGCCTTGATGGAGCGCGCTTTGGTCCGCCTCGCGATGATGGGGAAGCGTTAAAATAAAAAGGGCGGACCATTGGCCCGCCCCTTTCGTAACTCTATTCGGACCGATTAGGTGCCCGAAGAAGAAGCCAAAGCAGCAACTGCACCAAGGACAACCAAAGGCAGAACATAGCTAGGCAAGCTAGTGGTTGGGGCTACAGCGACCACACCTGTATTAGTAGGCTGTTGAACAACAGCGTTCATGCCACCAGCGTGAGCAGAGGTTGCTGCAACTACGGCAACAGCCGCTGCGAGAAATACTTTACGCATTAGATATGCTCCAATTGAATACCAAACTAGGCTTTGAATACCGCGAAAAACCTTCACAATCAACTTTCAACTTTGAATTGTTCTTAAAATTGCTGCGTTGTGGCATGTCCGACGCTTTTGCCAAGCCATTGCTGTGATTGAACAACGTCGCGGTACCCATTCACCCAATAATAATTGGCGAATGCGACGTCTTCGCTTCGGCAGGTCTCCTGCAATTTTGTTGCCCCAAAGCTACGGTCAAGGATCGTGACTTGATCCTGTCCGACCGTTTCAAGCTCACATGAGAATTCCATTCGGATAACTTCATCCGAAGAATCAAGTTGTTCGATACGGCGGGAATAAGATCCTACACCACGGCGCAAAGCCGCCGAAAGTCCGCGAGTATCAGCTGCGTAGATGTCTTCGCCAAATCCACGCGTCGCTACGACAATACTGTTCTCAAGCGTGATAGTCATCCCGATAGACGAAATCCATGTCTCTTGATTTCCGTTGGACCCGATCTTTTGAAAGATGTCTGCAACCTCCAACGACGGAACGGAAGCCAAGATAACAGGTGTTTCCGAGGCAGTTAGATCGGCGAAAGTGTAGGTCGGAATGGCCTCTGCATCAGGTTGGTCAAAGCGTGACTTAACCGCTGCCGAAACTTTCGAAGCCGTGTTTCCTTTGGCCAAAGGCCCGCAGGCAACGAGCGCTGAAAATGCGACAAATTTTAGTAGATTTTTCATCGCCAGAACCGTCCCCAAGAATCGCCAAAGTCTGAAATGTCACCAGACCGAATTGCATCGTAAAGTCGCCCATCCACATCAAGCCGCGCGCCGCCGTCACGTGTAAGCGAGCTCAATCGAGTATCAACCAACTGCGTTGACGGCATACCCGTTGCCCAATCCATCGGAATGGTCAGACGAATACCTTTGTCGAACGATCCCTCACCAAAGTCTTCAAACGGAACATCGGTAAAGGTTGCATAGGCCCCGATCCGCCAGCCGTTTTGAAACTCTCGATCCACAGAAACGGTCGCGCCCCAATCACCTGCCAAATACCGACCAGCGTCGACTTGAAGGTGGAAGTCATTTTGCATTGCCCAATAGGCAGACAGATGACCCGTGATGACATTGTAGTCTTGGAATCCAAAGCCTTGATCAAAATCACGCTGCGCGGTGTAGTTCAGCTCAACCCCAAATGCGAGGTCGCTATCGACTGGCCTCCAGAGTAGCTCTGTCGAAATACCGCCGAACATAGGCTCGAGATAACCGAAGGTTACCCGTGAATAGAGTTCCGAGGCGGGACGCCCATACCAAGCAAACGTGAGATAATCGATCCCACCATCACCTTGGTCAGCATAATAGGGCGCATAACGACGAACGGGTTCGATCGTCGAAGCCGAAATCGAGGGATTGTCGATCCGGTTGTCGTAGACCGATTTCCGAATCGAACCCGCAACGACAATGTTGGGCCGAATTTCGTAACGCATCGCCGCTTCGATACCGACTTCGACTGTTGCAGGGTTCCGGCTGTCGAAAAGTGTCAGCTCCCCATACGGCATGATGCCCCACTTAAAGTTACTCGTTTGGGTCGGAACAAGAGCAGCGTCGTCACCGACCATCGCCTCTGACACATCGGCCCGAGCGTAAATTGCTTTGGCAGACCCGATTTGGTTCTCAAGGCTCTCCAAGTCGCTACGCTTAATCGTCGTCGTAGAAGTCGGAACGCCCAATCGCGTTGGCTCGAAGATGAAAGTTTCAATCGACGGCGGGAGCGCATAGGTCAAAACGCGCGAAATACGCCCGACGGACTGTGCCTCGGATCTGTATTGGGTATTCTCATATCGAAGTCGGATCGAAGTATCAGTGAGTTCAATGCCTTGAACAACAATCCCGTCCTGACCGAGGGCCTCAACAAGAGCCATCTGAATGGACTCATCTGGCAACACTGACCGATCCCATGTCCGTGCAGCTCGCAAATCCTCTGGCCGAACGACGACTGGCATCGGGGCGGTATCGTAACCGCCAACCGCGGGACGGCGGTTTGGGTTCAAAACCGAAGTAGCAGTGACGCCGATTTCGCTACCATAGAGCGCGTAAATGCCAAGTTCATAGTTTTCGTTCGGGTGATATTTGAGACCAAAGTTGAGCGGCGACTTATGGTCAAACGTCCCGTTGGCTACTTCGCGCTTGTAGGCATCTGAAGAATACTCAGCTGCGAAAGTCAGCGAAGGGTTAATCTGCCATTCGACCCCGCCGAACAAAGCGGCGTCACCACGAAAATAGAGGTCATATGCAGGAACACCGCCTTTGCCATATATACTGCTGCGCGACGGACGCGTCTCCATTGCGCTCGCAATCGCGCCGAGCGGGTTGGTAAAGCCGTTATAGCTCCCCATTCGGCCCCAACCGATGCCAGCTGTCGCCCGCAAATTGGTGCCAATTGTTTTTGTTCCGACGACGTACTCAGAGGTGAGGACGCCCGTCCCCATAAAGTCACGCAGTCCGACAGCAACAGCCGGGAGCCATTCGGATTCATCCCGCAGCCGATATTGGAAATCAAAACTGCGATCATAAAGCGTACCAGTATCCACGCCAGTGTATTCAGGGATGATCGAATAGCGGAAAGTCCCCGACAACCTCGGCAAAATCTGAAAAGTGATAGACACGCGGGTTTGATCTTCGAAGGCCGATATCTGGCTCGACAGGTCAGCATCCTGCGCGGACAAAGCGGATGGCATTTCAATGATGCCGATCGTCCCATACATCGAATACTCAGGACGCCAATCCTGCGCCATTACTGTGGTTGACCCAACAACCGAGGCCATCAGTGCGAGCAATCCGCGCAAAACAGTCATTAAAACTCTCCTAAATTCAGAGTTCTTCTACCTTTCGAAACCTAAAATACAAACATCGCATGAAGTCTTGATGCGAGTAATCTCTTAGGGTTGCGAAACTGCATCCCTCTTGGACTTTTTTCGTGAACCAAATTTAGCCAGTCCTAAGCCGCCTCAAAAAGGTCGGCTAGTGCTCGCCCGCATCGAGCTGCGCGCATAATCAATCGCCGCCAGCGCAGCATGCCGGCCCGTCGCCAGGCATCCTGTGATCAAATACCCGCCCGTTGGGGCTTCCCAATCGAGCATTTCTCCCGCGCAAAATACGCCCTCGCGGTCCCGCATCATCAAACCATTGTCCAGAGCGTCGAACCTCAGCCCACCCGCGACAGAAATTGCTTCATCCATGGGGCGGGGGCCATCATGTGGAATGGGGAGGTTTTTAATCAAAGTCGCCAGATCATCAGGGAATGGACGACCAAATTCATTCAAGAGGGCAATTTTCACTGGATCGAGGCGAAGCGATTTACGTAGGACATTCGAGAGTGACTCTTTGCCTTTCCGAGAAAGCTTTTTTCGTATGTCCTCAACGGTCAGCGATGGCAACAAGTCGATAGTCAATGGTGCGCCATCACGTACCGCAGCCGAGAGCATATAAATCCCACCGCCTTCGATCCCACGAGACGAGATCACGAATTCTCCGCTGGATCTGTGGGCGCCTGCTATAAGCGTACACCCCTTAACAGGCGCCCCGAAATGGGCCGTCATGTGGTCCGACCATGAAACGATAAACCCCATGTTGGCGGGTTTAAACGGCGCGATACTGCCATGGAATTGTTCAGCCCATCGCCCATCAGACCCAAGCCGCGCCCAACTCGCCCCACCAAAGGCGAGGATCACGATGTCTGCCGAAACCGACTGAGGGCTATCGGGCGTATCGAATAACCAATCGTCGCCGTCCCAACCGGTCCATCGCCACCGTGTTTGCAACTTAACCTGCTGCGCATCCAATCGCTTTAGCCACGCCCGCAGCAACGGTGACGCCTTCATCACCACCGGAAAGACGCGCCCAGTCGAGCCTATGAATACCTCTTGGCCAAGCCCATTTGCCCACTCGATAACTTGGTCAGGGCCGAACGCAGACAAAGCTGCAACCATCGAGGCCGGAATGTCACCGTAGGCTTCTAGGAACCCAGCCCCAACTTTGGTCAGGTTCAAACCTGATTTACCCGCCATCAGAAATTTGCGCGCAGCAGACGGCATCGCATCGGCGATCAACACGGAATGCCCAGCAGCCGACAGAACATCTGCCGCCATCAAGCCCGCAGGACCCGCGCCGATCACCAGTGCCTTTGCCAAATGTCTGCTCCGTCCGAAAACACTTAACCGACGGGTAACATGGGGCAGGTCAGGTTCCAACTACTGGTGATTAACCGACAAGACCTTTGATGCCCGCGATATGGCTTGGCTTGGCGGCCAATGCATCTGTAGCGATCTCGCGGACCGTGGGCATCAAATCTTCAACCTCGACCAAACGATCGACCAGACCAAAGGACAACGCCTCGTCAGCAGTGATCTTTTGACCGCCCATTAGGACTAGTTTCGCGCGGCTTGGACCAACTAGTGCGGCCAACCGTTTCGGGTCAGACGGCTGCGGCAAAAAACCAAGCTTCATCACGGGATAAAAGAACTTTGCGGTCGGGACAGAAATCCGCAGATCACAGGCCAAAGCCATCCCAAAGGCACCGCCAGCCAAAGTGCCGTTGAGCGCGGCAATCGTCATACACGGCAGTGCGGCAATCGCACCTGAAAGGCGTTCCCAAACAGGACTAGTGGCTAATCCTGCGCGGGCCTCATCCAAGTCGGCACCTGCGCTGAATACCTTGCCTGCGCCCGTGATAACGAACACCTTGGCAGCAGAGGCAGATTCCGCAAATTCAGCCAGTTGGGTCAGCATCTCCTCGGTCAGAGAGTTCGCTTTCTCTTGGCGGTCGATCGTGGTGATCCAAAGATCACCCTCTCGGTCAAAACGGATCATGCCACACCTATTGCCTTGCGTATTTCAGGATCTCTTAGTTTCACATCCTGCCCTAGATAAACATCGGCCTCTTCGCCGCACATCCAGACCAGAGCCTTGGCCGGCCATTCGGGTGGAATGTGATCAGACCATTCGAGTTCCGCTACAGGACCCAGACCCGAGGATTTGATATCCCGCTGCATCTGGGTCGCCACTGTACCAGGCGACAGCCCCAAGGCGCGGATACCCGCGGCCCGATATTCAAGGTCGATGTGACGGGTTAACATGTAGGCTCCGGCCTTAGACGCACAGTAGGCTGACCAAACTTCGTACGGGTTATGCGCAGCGCCCGAAGAGATGTTCAAAATGGTCCCGCACCCTTTTGCAATCATGCTGGGCAATACGGCGTGTGCACCATGAAACACGCCTTTGAGGTTCACATCGACGGCAAGGCCCCACTGATCCACGTCGGCCTCGGCAAGCGGTGCCATTGGCGCAATGACGCCCGCATTATTGACAAGAACGTCGATGCTGCCGAACTGCGAAAGCGTGCGATCAATGGCAGACTTCACGGCCTCGAATGACGTAACATCGCAAGGAATGGCCAACGCAGTCTCCCCGATCTCTGTGGCGATTGCTGCAATCCGATCCGCATCGCGCGCCAAGAGAACAACATTCGCGCCTTTTTCCGCAAATTCTCGTACTGCAGCCTCACCAATGCCTCGGCTGGCACCTGTAATAACGACCGTTTTGCCTGTCATCTTCATGTTTTCTTTCTCCGTCATCTTTATCGCAGCCGACTGAATGGTTACTTTTAGACATAAGTGATCACTGCCATGACACTTTAATGGCAAAATATTTTTCAAAAGTTGTCTGGGAAAGGATACCCACCATGAATACTAGCAAATTTGGCGCAAGCGTTTGCCTTGCCGCACTGTTCACCGCTCCCGCAGCTTTTGCAGATGTTACCGCCCAAGAGGTTTGGGACAATTGGAAGTCCCAAATGTCGATGTACGGCACCGATATGATTACATTCGGTGCGGAAACGATGTCGGGCAACACGCTGACAATCGAAAGCACCACATACGATGCTGATCAGGACGGCATTACGATCAAAGCCGAGATGGGACCGATTAGCCTGACCGAAAACGGCGATGGCACTGTTTCGGTCATGATTCCTGAACAATATCAGATGTCGATGGGCAACTCGGAAAACTTCGCCGAAAACCACGCGACCATTTCCATCACTGTTGCCAACTTTGATATGGTCGCCAGCGGAACCGCGGACGCGATCAATTACGATGTCTCGGCGGATTCTTATTTGCTTGAGCTGGCAGAAGCGTTCGACGGCGGGAAGCCAGTGCCGGTTGAGGCAAGCCTCAAGCTCAACGGATTGTCGGGCGTCTATTCCGTCCTCACCGGCGATCTACAGACTGTCGGCTATGATCTGTCGGCGTCCTCTATGGACGTGTATTTCGACCAGGACGAAGAGTTCGAAAAGATAAACGTCTCGGGCCAAACGACGGGCATGTCCCTCGCCTCTAGCATGATCATGCCAACTGATTTTGAACAGATATCGCCTGAGACAATGTTTATCGACGGTGCAGAGATGTCGTTCGATTACACCGCAGGCCCGTCGACATACATCATCAGCGTCACAGATGGTTCTGGCACGCTCAACATGGCAAGCGCGACCGAGTCCGGCCACCTCAGTTTTGGTTTGGATAAGGACGCGATGTCGTTCGCTGCGCTCTCAACGGGTTTGAAATTCCAAGCCATGGGTGGGCAGGTTCCGCTGCCGCTCGATATCACCGCGGAAGAGTACGGTGTGAGCTTTGAAATGCCTCTGGCTAAGACCGAAGAACCTGCTCCGTTTTCGGCAGGGATCACCCTTACGGACCTTGGCCTCAACGACATGCTTTGGATGATGGCAGACCCGCAGGGCATCCTGCCCCATGACCCGATCACCTTCCAAGTCGCTGTGACAGGCGCGGCAAAGCTATTCTTTGACGTAATGGACCCGAAACAAGCCGCCGCGCTTGAGCAAACCGATGTTCCTGGCGAACTGCACGCTCTGACCCTTCAGAACCTGAAACTCGCCATTGCTGGCGCAGAGATTACAGGGACGGGTGATTTCACCTTTGATAACACCGATCTGGAAACCTATGACGGCTTCCCACGCCCCGAAGGCAGTCTGTCTTTGGTCGGCAAAGGCATTAATGGGCTCTTGGATAAGGTCGAAACAATGGGTCTGCCCGTCGGTGATCAGATCATGACCGCACGGATGATGTTGGGCATGTTCACCCAATCCACTGGTGACGATCAGATCGAAACAACCATCGATATGAATGCCCAAGGCAACGTGATGCTGAACGGTCAACGTATCAAGTAAATCAACAGCCCGTCCCAGTGACTTTGGGGCGGGCACACCATGCCGGACTTGCAGGGACAGGCCCTGCGGTCTAGGTCATGGGTGACCAAAGGTGTGCCCATGACAAAATCGCTTTCTGACCTGACCAGCCTACTTCTCGATCTCGCCCGTAAAAGTGGTGCCGATAGCGCCGATGCTTTGGCCGTTGATGGAACTTCGGTTCACATCGATGTTCGCGGTGGTGTCCTAGAGTCCGCCGAAAGATCCGAAGGCGTAGATGTTGGTTTGCGCGTGTTGGTCGGCCAACGGCAGGCCTGCGTATCGACCTCGGACACACGCCCCGATGCGCTTCGCGAGTTGGCAGAGCGCGCAGTTGCGATGGCCCGCGTGGCCCCCGAAGATCGGTATGCTGGGTTAGCCGATGTCGATCAGCTCGCCACGGATACCGATAGCAGCAGGCTAGAACTATTCGACCCAACACCTGAACCTGATCCCGCCATGCTACAGGACGATGCAGCCCGCGCCGAAGCGGCAGCACTTGCCGTCGACGGCGTAGAGCAAGTGATCGGCGCATCCGCAGGCTACAGCCATCGCCGCGTTCACATCGCTGCAACGAACGGCTTCGCGGCAGGATATGAGCGTTCAGACCGTGGCATTTCCTGTGGCGCACTCGCTGGAACTGGCAGCGGGATGGAACGTGATTACGATCATGACAGCCGCATTTTCCAGTCCGATATGCGCGACGCGGCGGACATTGGCCGCACCGCAGGGGAACGCGCGATTGAGCGTCTCAACCCACGCCGCCCCAAAACAGGCAGCTATCCAATCCTATTGGATGAACGTATCTCTTCATCACTGATCACCCACCTCTTGCAGGCGGTAAACGGCAGCATGATCGCACGTGGTTCGTCATGGGCACGTGGATTGAAAGGGACACAAGTCCTCCCCGAAGGTCTGTCGCTGATCGAGGACCCGCATCGCCCACGCGCAAGTGCCTCCCGTCTTTTCGACGCCGAAGGACTGCCGACAGCCCGTCGTGCGATTGTTGAAAATGGTATCCTAACCGACTGGACGCTCGACCTCGCCACAGCGCGGCAACTCGGACTGGCCAGCAACGCACATGCGGCACGCGGCACATCCTCAACGCCCAGCCCCTCTGTGACGAACGTTGCCTTAACCCAAGGCGATAAGTCCCGCGCCGATCTCATCCGCGATATGGGCACTGGACTGTTGGTGACGTCTTTCATCGGCTCAACGATCAACCCGAATACGGGCGACTATTCCCGTGGGGCGGCTGGTTTCTGGATCGAAAACGGCGAGATCACCTACCCCGTCAATGAGATCACAATTGCGGGCAACCTGATCGATATGCTCAAACGGATCACCCCCGCCAATGATGCTCGCCAACACCTAAGCCGTGTTGTGCCATCGCTCTTGGTCGAAGGGCTGACGCTTGCCGGTGACTGATCTCGACCTCCTGATAGACGCGGCCCGCAAAGCAGGGGAAATCGCAGCGGACTTTTTTCAGTCGGCTCCAAAGGTATGGGACAAACCCGCTGGCCAAGGCCCCGTGACCGAAGCGGACCTAGCTGTCGATACCATGCTGCGGGAATCGTTGACCGCAGCGCGGCCCGACTATGGTTGGCTGTCCGAAGAGACCGATGACACCTCGGATCGTCTATCAACAACCCGCCAGTTCATCGTCGATCCAATCGACGGAACCCGCGCGTTTATCGACGGCTCCAAGGACTGGGCCCATTCGCTCGCTATTGTCGAAAACGGACTGGTTTTAGCCGGCGTCGTTTATCTACCGATGAAAGACCAGATGTTTGCTGCGGGGCGTGGCGAGGGCGCAACGCTGAACGGTGAAACCCTGCATGCCGGTGAAACCGCAACGCCGCCAACGATCCTCACGAACACGCCGACCATGGATGTGACCAACTGGAAAAACGCACAGCCACCCGAGGTCGATCGCCATTTCAGAAGTTCACTTGCCTACCGTATGTGCCTCGTCGCCGAGGGTCGTTTCGACGGCATGATTACCCTCCGCCCAAGCTGGGAATGGGACATCGCTGCAGGGGCTTTGATCCTGACCGAGGCAGGCGGCACCGTGACCGACAAAAAAGGCATCCCGCTGCGATTTAACAATCCCCATCCGCAGGTGAACGGAGTGATCGGCGCAGTGCCGACCTTCCACCAAACCCTCGCAGATCAACTGCTCTAACCGAATTCCGCGTTGTCGTCTGCGACTGCCTTTAGCATGTCCGTCAGGATCGCAGGATCGGCAGCGTTCACACGACTCCAGTTCGGGATAAACGGCGTTTCCATCGGGTTATCGAGGAACACGCTCCCCGCCTGCATGATATTCGCAGCGAACAACTCAACGGCAGTCTCTTCGGCGTGCCGATCAAGGTCGAGACCGTTCATTCTCGCGTCGTTGTAGTAGGTATCGATGAGGTCGAGCGCCATTCGGTAATAGGTCGCTTTGATCGACCGAAACACCTCCTCACTCAGCACCGTGCCGTCGGCAGCAAGCTTGCGGTATAGGGCTTTGCAAATGTCGACCGACATCCGGCTGAGCCCTTTGTTTGAATTATCAAGGGAAAGATCCTGATGTTTGTGGTCATATCGATCGCTGATCTCGACCTGACAAACGGCCTGCGGCGATAGGTTCCGCCAAGCCTCGGACAAGAGGCCGATCTCTAAACCCCAGTCCGATGGAATGCGCATGTCTGGCAAAATCGCCGTACGCATCGCGAACTCTCCTGCCAGCGGGTAACGAAACGACGATAGGAAATCGAGGTAGTCTCGCTGTCCCAAGACCTTCTTGAGCGCCTGCAAAAGAGGCGTCACGAGCAAACGACTGACCCGTCCATTTAACTTTCGATCCGCCACTCGCGGATAGAACCCTTTGGACATTTGATAGGGAAATGCAGGGTTGGCGACGGGATACACAAGCCGCGCCAACATATCTGCCGAATAGGTCACGACATCACAGTCATGGACCGCAACCACTGCAGCCTCCGCTTGCGCCAACGTGTAACCAATGCAGAACCAAACATTCCGTCCTTTGCCTGGTTCGTTCGGTGACAAGGCTAGCTTTTTCAAACGCTCATCAATCGCCTGCAAACGCGGGCCATCGTTCCAAAGAATGTCGTGGTTCACCTTGAGACGAGAAAAGAACTGCCGTGCGTATCGGTATTCCTCTTCGGTCGCACGGTCGAGGCCAATGACGATTTTATTGAGGTATGGCACCTTATTCAGTTCATCAATGATTGCGGGCAGAGCCTCGCCTTCGAGTTCCGAAAACAACGACGGGAGGATAAGGTTGATTTTGCGGTTCATCCCGAACGTAGACAGCTCATTCGTCATCGCTTCGGTGGATGCGGTCCGCAAATTGTGCAGGGTCGCGATGCTTCCGCTCTGGTGAAAATCGGCCAAGGGTCAAACCTCCTGTTGTTTTTTGTTCAGCTCCGGATTCCAAATCTCAACATATTTCAGAACCGCTTCGTTCCAGCCTGCAGGCCCGACGAGTTTCGTGCGAATAATGCGCCCATCCGCCTCTCCTACGAGCGGCGGCAGCGGCGCAGCGTGGGGGTTCTTCACCACCACGCCCAATGACGCTGCCTGCAACATTTCAACATCATTAGGCGCATCACCCAGCGCGATCGTTCGACAAGGTGCAAATCGCGCGGATAGCTCTCTCATCCGATCCGCCTTGGTCGCACCGAACGAAAGTGTCAGGAACCGCCCGCCACGCCGTGCGTGCACTCCATGCTCAGCCAAAACCGCTATAAACTCCGCTTCGGCTTGCTCACTTCCGCGCCACAATCCAGGTTCAGAAAACTGACGAGCATAAGCCAGTCGAGCCCCAGATTTGGACAACCCAGTTTCACGCGAAATGCCCTCTACGCCCCAATCAGTGAACCCTTCAAAATCACGGCGCAGGGCATCAGGTATCTGTGAGAGGACCCGCATAATCCTTTCATGATCCACTCGATCAGATCCAGCGGTCGCTCCACCCTCAAGAATGCCAGCGCCATTCTCGACGATTGCAGGCATATGGCCGAACCCGATTGCATCCCGAAGCTGTTCAATTTCGGCTGCAGTCTTTGAACTCGCTATGATCAGCGGAATATTCCGCGTTCTCAATCGGTCCAGTGCAGGCGCGGCTGGCGCCCAAGAGTAAGTTTCATGATCCAGAAGAGTTCCATCCAGATCGGTGAACACGGCGATGCAGGGCAATGCGGTCCTCTTTTCTTCACCTACAGGGTTGGCCATCAACGACCAGAAGGCAAGTAAAAATTTCTGCACCGCAGCAAACCCTTGAGTTGCAGGGGGTTAGGGCACATCTGTATCGAAACCATGACGGTGGTTCTCTTGACCCTTTGCCTCCAATGCTTAGGGTGGCGCACATCCAACACAGCGGAGTTTCCCCATGGCCAATCGTCTGCATCTCGTCTTTGGTGGCGAACTTGTTGATCCCAGCACCACGACTTTCAAAGACGTCAACAATATCGACATCGTCGGTATGTTCCCCGACTATCAGTCCGCCCATGATGCATGGAAAGCAGCGGCTCAGCGCACCGTTGATGACGCACACACACGCTATTTCATCGCTCACATTCACAGGCTCCGGGACGAAGGCGTTGCGGCTTCCCCGACCGAAGAACTGGGCCTGTAATCCCTAAATGGCTTCGTCATTGCTCCTAAACCTCTACCTCTTGGCCCGCCCCTGCGGGTCAGGCGAGGTCATAGGCGCAAACGAACCTACCCCCCCTTCCCAGCCCGTCATTTGGGTGCACTGTCGAAACACCGCAGATGCAGATCACATTCGACGGGTCATGCGACAAATGCAGGACGACCTCGAACAGGTCGCATTTGTCGTGACGGGATCGTCGCTAGACACTGACACCTCTCCAGACGGGATGATCACAGTATCAAAAGGACCAGGTCGAAATCTGCGGGATATCTCGCGGTTCATTGATCACTGGAAACCCATCGGACTGGTGTGGATTGGGGGACAAGTTGATCCCGCGATCGTAACCGCAGCCGACCGATATTCGTTTCCGAAATACCTGATCGCTGCGGACGCAAACGACTTTATCCCTGAAGGACGAAAGTGGTTCTTTGGGATGCGCCGCTATCTTCTTTCGGTTTTCAACGACGTCCTCGCCGCTGATAAATCGAGTGCCGAACGGTTTCGCCGTTGGGGTGTCGCCTCAGACCACGTCGAAGTCATCGGACATTTCGATGATCAAGCGCCCGTTCTGTCATGCAACGACGCAGAACGGGCCGATTTCGCAAGAACCATCGATACGCGCCCGATCTGGCTCGTCGCAAATGCGATCCCCGCTGAGATCAACTTGATCATTGAGGCGCACCGCAGTGCATGCCGCAGATCACATCGGCTGCTTTTGATCCTCGTTCCTCAGGATACACGCCAAGCACCCGAACTCGCCGCGAAGCTCGTCGATGCTGGGTTTGAAACCGTTCTTCGGTCCGAAGGCGACCCGACCGAGACGACCCGTGCGCTGGTCGCCGATCTCGATGGTGAATTAGGTATGTGGTATCGGATTTCGCCGATTACTTACATGGGCGGCACGTTGACCAGAGGAAGTCGCCATCCGTTTGAGGCCGCGGCACTTGGCTCTGTAGTTGTGCATGGCCCGACAACGGCACCCTATGCCCGCTTTTATATGCAACTCGACAACGCGGGTGGCGCGGCACCAATTGCAAACGGCGCAGCACTGGCCAAAACGATCGAAGACCTGCTATCCCCTGACCTTACCGCGCAGATTGCCCATGCTGCTTGGGATGTCACATCGCGCGGAGCAGAGGTAACAAACCGGATTGCCGCTCTGATTAGCACAATCCTATACAAGGCCGAAGGATAGGATGCGCGCGCCCGACTATTGGTTCACCCCCGCAGACAAACCTGCGCTCATGGCGCGGATACTGTCGCCTGTTGGGGCGCTCTATGGGTTTGTGACTGCGCGCCGTGTGGCTAAGTCGGGATATAGGGCCTCTGTCCCCGTGATTTGCGTCGGCAACATCAACGTTGGCGGGACTGGCAAAACACCGACGACAATCGCACTGGTCCAACGGCTTATTGCCCTCGGCTACTCCCCTCATGTTGTGTCGCGTGGGTATGGCGGCAAAACCATTGGCCCGACCCAAGTTCGAGAACGAGATCACAACGCCGAAGATGTAGGTGACGAACCCCTTTTGCTAGCAGCATTTACCCCCACATGGGTCGCACAGGATCGGGCGGCGGGCGTCAAGGCCGCAGAAGCTGCAGGTGCTGACGTTATTTTGCTAGACGATGGGTTTCAGAACCCGTCGGTCACTAAAGACCTCAGTATCGTCGTCGTCGATGCGGCGCGTGGCTTTGGCAATCGGCGCGTCATGCCCGCTGGTCCCTTACGTGAAACGGTTGATGCAGGTCTAAAGCGCGCACAAATCGTCCTGTCGATTGGAACAAACGGTGTGCCATTGGGCGAAATTCCCATTCCGCTCGTCAATGGTCGATTGGCACCGTTGCAAACGGGAATGCCGTGGGCGGGAATGCCAGTTCTCGCCTTCGCGGGGATCGGTAACCCAGAGAAGTTCTTTGCCACCCTCCGCGAACTAGGTGCGAATGTCATTCACGGTGAACCCCTGCAAGACCACCAACCACTGACACCTGCCCTCATGCTCCGCTTAGAGGCAGAGGCGCAGTTGCGTGGAGCACAGTTGGTCACGACCGAAAAAGACGCGGTTCGTCTGCCAGACTCGTTCCGCTCAAAAGTGCTGACAGTTCCAGTTCGGCTAGAGCTAGAGGATTGGGGGCCAATCGACAGCGCCCTATCCGCGATCGGCATCACCAAAAAATAAAGGGCAGCCACTGGCCGCCCTTTGGACTGAAACCATGTTCCAGATTTATTCTGTATAGCCAACCTCGGTCAGCTTTTCATCGAGAATTGCTGCGAACTCTTCGTAGCTCATGTTCGAATATTTCTGACCTTGGATCAGGAATGACGGCGTGCCTTCGATGTTGTCACGAACACGATTCTCTTCGTACCAAGCGACCAAAGCCTGCGCGGTATCGGCATCCTGCATACAAGCGTCCAGCGTCGTATCATCAAGGCCTGCGACCTTACCAATATTGCGCAGGTTTGCAGCGATCTGCGCTGGTTCGCCCTGTGCCCAATCACGCTGGCGTTCGAACATCATCGACACGATCCCGTGGAAGCGCATTTCGCCACCACAGCGCGCAATCATCGAACCCCATAGGCCGTAGCGGTCGAAAAAGACCTCACGGAAGACAAAGCGCACTTTGCCAGTATCGATGTAGTTCGCTTTGATCTGCTGGAACTGGTTGGCGTGGAAGTTCGCACAATGCGGGCAAGTGAAGGACGCATATTCTACGATCTCAACTGGCGCATCAGGATTGCCCAGCACCATATCAGGAATACCAGCGGCGGCCTCTGCCTCTTGGGCAAATGCAGGGAGGGTCATACCGCCAGCCATCATGGCTGCACCGGCGGTGGTGAGGAAAAGACGTCGTTTCATTACTGCCTCTGTCAGGTTTTCCGTTTGCTTAACACATTGGTCGCCAAAAGCTCTAACGCTTGGCGCAATCCATCGTCACCGACACCCTGCCCGATATCGCGGGCCTGTTCGACCACTTCAGGGGCAGGGGCGGGTTTCTCGGCTTTGGGTGCATGGCTAAATGCCACCTGCCCATCGCTAAATCCTGTTGGTGCGGTCTGCGTGACCTTCACTCGCGCAATGGCACGGTAGCCATAGCATCCGTTCACTTTTTGCAGGATTTGTTCTTTCTGCATCTCAAGGATCGGCGCCATCGATCCCGTGGTCAAAAGCGTGAGCGTCGCGCCCATTCCGTTCCGCCCGTAAGACACATTCACAGGTCGCGCCATTGAGGCCGTCTGCTGCCCCACGATCTCTTCCCAATGGGTCAAAAGACGCGACACGGCAAAGCCACGCGATTCGCTCGCCTCACGGATGCGGGTCTGCATCAGGCTTACGGCGCGTGAAAAACCGCGAGTGGTTCCATTGGAGCGTGGCTGTTTCATCTTAGTGACCTATGTTACCGACCGAGGCGGCAGTTGCCAGCGAAACCACTGTTACAGGAGCTAAAGATTGCGTGACGGCCTAAGTGATATGCTTTTGGATTGGTATGACCAACATGCCCGCGTCATGCCATGGCGCACATCGCCCGCGGACCGCAAGGCGGGCGTTATGCCTGATCCCTATCGTGTGTGGCTGTCAGAGGTGATGCTGCAACAAACGACAGTTGCGGCCGTCAAAGACTACTTCCGCCGCTTCACAGAACGCTGGCCTACGGTTTTTGATTTGGCCAATGCCGCCGACGCCGATGTAATGGCTGAATGGGCAGGTCTCGGCTACTACGCCCGCGCACGGAATTTGCTGAAATGCGCCCGCGCGGTGGTGACGGATCATGGGGGAACATTCCCTGACACGCGCGAGGGTCTGCTGACCCTTCCTGGGATCGGCCCATACACCGCAGGTGCTATTTCTTCGATTGCGTTCAACAGGTCTGAGGTCGTCGTGGATGGCAACGTCGAACGTGTGATGTCTCGGCTCTATAACGTCCACACACCGCTACCTTCTGCTAAACCTGAACTTACGGAACTCGCACGTGACCTGACACCAAAGGATCGCGCAGGAGACTACGCTCAGGCCGTCATGGACCTCGGCGCAACCATTTGCACACCAAAAAGCCCAGCCTGCGGGATCTGTCCGTGGCGCGATCCGTGTCACGCCCGCGTCGAAGGGACTGCAGCAGAACTGCCAAAAAAGACTCCTAAACAGCCGAAACCGGTCCGATTTGGCATTGCCTACGTCGCCCGCAAGCCCGACGGCACCTTCCTTTTGGAGACACGACCAGACAAAGGGCTTTTGGGCGGGATGCTCGGCTGGCCCGGATCGGACTGGAACGATGCGCCAAAAGAAGCGCCTCCCATGGAAGCCGATTGGCAAACGCTCAATGTCGAAGCACTGCATACGTTCACCCATTTCCATCTGCGCCTCAGAATCGAAATCGCGCGTGTTCCTACCAAGGCCGAGGCAAAGAATGGGGTGTTCATGACATTGGACCCAAGTGCGCTGCCAACTGTCATGCGCAAGGTTTACGACCTCGCAGTGGGTGCTTTCGGCACTGATTGAAACCCTAAACCGATAGGCGTAACATTCAGCCAAAGGTAGAGGATCGATCATATGACGCCCGCAAAATCGGTTGGATCATTCACAAAAGCCCTGCCGTTTTGGCTCTCATTAGCTCTCGTCCCGCTGCCTGTTATTGGCGCAATTTATGGCGGTTGGACCTTGGCACTGACGCCACTACTCGCGTGGCATATATTTACCGTCGTCGATGCCGTCGCTGGTCTAAACCAAGAAAACCCTGACACCGAAACCCCAACGAAAGACCTGTTTTGGTATCGGCTGATCACTATGATCTGGCCGCCTGTGCAGTTCGTGATGATTTTCGGCCTTCTAGCCTATGTCACCTCAACAACCCATCTGCGCGTCGGCGAAAAAATCGCAGTGATGATCGATGTTGGTATTCTGTCGGGCACGATTGGGATCGTGTACTCGCATGAGTTAATGCACCAGAAAAATACGTTCGAACGGTGGCTCGGAGACATTCTTCTGTCCATGGTTCTATATTCGCATTTCCGAACCGAACACCTTCTGGTTCACCATATCTACGTCGGCACACCGAAGGATGCGGTGACGGCTCGCTACAACGAAGGGTTCCACCGTTATTTCGCCCGAGTTCTCGTGACATGTCCGCCCTCAGCGTTTGACGCTGAACGCAAGATGCTCGCCCGTCGGAACCTGGCGTGGTGGCATCGGAGCAATCCGTTTTGGCGCTATGCCGTCCTGCAGTTGATCATGCTTTCAATCGCGTTTGGTATCGGCGGAATCGCTGGACTTGGCCTCTTTGTTGTTCAAGCCTTCATGGCCATTCTTGCCCTCGAACTGACCAACTATGTTGAACATTACGGACTAACGCGTCGTCACTTGGGTGACGGGAAATACGAACACGTCAAACCACATCATTCGTGGAACGCGTCTCATACCGGCACGAACTGGCTGCTGATCAACCTTCAGCGCCATTCGGATCACCACTATAAACCCGACCGACGGTTCCCGCTCTTGCAAACCTATGATGAGAACGAAGCGCCACAGTTGCCGTTCGGATATCCGCTCATGGCAATGGCTGCCTTAGTGCCCCCAGTTTGGCGGCGCTGGATGAATCCCAAGGTTCGCGCTTGGCGTCGGCAGTACTACCCCGACATAACCGATTGGTCAGCCTATAAAACTGCCAGCAATCCAATGCCTCGATAGCAAAAAGCCCCGCCGAACAAACGGCGGGGAGGTATGAGCCTACAACAGCCGAGCAGGGCTGGTGGCTCTGGCGGTAACTCTTGATCAGCTTACGCTGACATTTCCGAGCGGATCTGCTGGCGCAGGAGATCAATCGGAACAGTCTGACCGTCCCGTTTAAAGTGCCAGTAGGTCCAGCCATTGCACGACGGCGCGCCTTCGAGATGGGCACCGACCTGATGGATCGACCCCTTCATGTCCCGACCGACAATTGACCCGTCCGCACGCACTTTGGCCGTGTGACGACCATTAATGCTGAACAGCTCTTCGCCTGGACGCAGCAAACCACGTTCAACCAGAACGCCGAAGGCAACGCGCGGCTCGGCCCGTTTGGACTGCGAAACCTCAAGCGCTTCTTTGTCGAATTTGCGCACGGCTTCGATGCGTTTCTTCGCAACCAAACGGTACGCTTCTTCGCGCTCAATGCCGATAAACTCGCGACCCAGCATCTTGGCAACTGCACCCGTGGTGCCTGTGCCAAAGAAAGGGTCCAGAATCACATCCCCCGGGTTTGTCGTGCCGAGCAGAACACGATGGAGGAGCGATTCCGGTTTCTGTGTCGGATGCGCCTTATCGCCTGCATCATCTTTGAGACGCTCATGACCCGTGCAGATCGGAAGCACCCAGTCAGAGCGCATCTGCACACCTTCGTTCAAGGCCTTTAGGGCCTCGTAGTTGAAGGTATATTTGCTGGCCTCTTCTTTGGATGCCCAAATCAGGGTCTCATGTGCGTTGGTCAGACGTTTGCCGCGGAAGTTGGGCATGGGGTTCGACTTGCGCCAAACCACGTCATTCAAAATCCAGAACCCTTGGTTTTGAAGTTCGGCACCCATCCGGAACACGTTATGGTAACTGCCGATCACCCAGATCGCACCGTTCGGCTTCAGCAAACGGCGCGCCGCTGCCAACCAATCACGTGTGAACTGGTCATAGGCCGCGAAGGACGAAAACTGGTCCCAGTGATCATCAACGGCATCGACTTTGGAGTTATCGGGGCGATGAAGATCGCCACGAAGTTGGAGATTGTAGGGCGGGTCCGCAAAAATGAGGTCCACGCTATTTGCGGGAAGCGAGTTCATTATTTCAATGCAATCGCCCGCAAGAATACTATTCAGAGGGAGCGCTGCCGCGCCCTTCTCTTCTGCTCTGATCATTTTACTGCCTCGTATAACCGGCGGATTTTTCCGCTCTATGGTTGGCCTTAAGATGAGTCAGAGGGGGGACGGTGTCAAAAAGTTTTTTGAATCAAGCCTTTAAGTTTTATTCTTGATACAAGATGTTGTGCACGGGTTTAAACGACCGCCTATGATGTGGTGTAACCCCTTTTTTTACGAGTGCTTCGAGGTGTTCTTTCGTCCCGTAGCCCGCATTTCGCTCCCATCCGTAGCCCGGAAACTGTTGCGCTAAGTCCACCATAATTTGGTCTCGACACATTTTTGCCGCAATTGAGGCGGCAGCGATTGAGACGGAACGGGCATCTCCCTTCACGATGGCCTCAGCGGGAATCTGGATATCTTTGGGAATCTTATTGCCGTCGATCAACGCGTAGTCAGCAGGAACAGACAGTCCATCGAGAGCACGACACATCGCCAGATGCGTGGCATGATAGATGTTGAGACTATCAACCTCTTCTACAGATGCATGGGCGATGGAAACATCCGCCACGTCCAAGAGCGCCTCTAGCAGCATGGCGCGTTTTTTCGGGGTCAGTTGTTTAGAATCATTCAGACCGTCGGGCACCTGTGCGGGATCAAGCACGACAGCACAGGCTGTCACAGGACCACACAAAGGTCCGCGACCTACCTCGTCCACACCCGCGACACGAAGATAACCACGATCCATCGCGGCGCGTTCAAATGAAAAATCAGGAGCAATCTTTGTCATGGCTTCACCTAAAACGGGGCGAGGGTAATTGTCCAACCCTCGCCCCGCCCTCGGCACCTTTGGTGCCTGCTGCTCGACCCTTTTATCGGCGCTCTGCTCGGTAACCGTATTGGCGGAGACACGACGCATTGAAGCCATTTCGCGTGTGCCCATTCTGACGATAGGTCGTCTGGCAATCGCTAGGGAGTGCGTCAAAGTTGGCGTAGGTCCGGCGCAGACAGCGGCTGTTATACAACTCTCGTGTTTCGCCATGGCGGCTCAGTTCGATGCTGCATGCTTCGGGCAGTAGCGCGACACGGCGAGCGTTATGGCCCCAATTGTCACTGCGATGTTCATCATGACTGCGAACACCTTCCCTGCGGTTTGGGTAGGATTGCGGCGGCGTGACCTGAACTTGCGTTCGTCCATTGTTATCAGAAAGAGCCGCACCCACGATGGCGATCAAGGCCAATCCTGCGAGCGCCTTAGCGACATCGTCATTGCCAGCTTGGGCTGTGGTGGGCACCGAAAGCGCCAGAGAAAGTGCGGTCAATCCCGCGGTTACTGTCTTGAACATAGTGTGTCCTTTCTTCGTCTGACGCGATGGTGCGCCGTGATGAAGGGACGATGGGATCTTCGCGGTGTGTCGCTCAATATCAGTGCTGAGCCATTCGATAACACACCCTCACACTCATTCGGTTATTGAATAGCGCCGCACCTTCTGGTGTTCTGATCTCATCATGAAACACGCTATATCCTTCATTCTTTTCCTGATGGCGTCGGTTGCGCAGGCGGATTGCTACGCCGACTATAAAGCCAAACAGGATTCCCCATTGCGTCTGCAATACGGGGTCGCTCGCCTTGAGCTTCGTGCGCTCCTTCTTACGCGTTAGACGCCATCCGTCGGTAGGCAAAGCTTCTAATTTACCCTCGCGTTCGGACGAAGGTTTGGGTAAGCCGTAATTATTCGGATTCTTCCGCCGCCTTTCTTCCGCCTGCGCCTTGGCTTCGCTCTCTAGTGACGGCAGCGGCGCGTCGTAGTGCTTCAATATCGCATCTCTGATCGTATCCATAAGCTCAATATCCTCCTTCGTGGGCGTGTAATCATCTGCCTCGCACCGTTGGCGCAATTTCAGCATATGACAGTGCGTCTCGATGCTCTTCCCGACGTAGAACATCATTCTTTCGTTGAGCACGGCTTCGCCGGGCGCGCGTTCGACGTCTTCGTCCTCGGCGTTTGAGTCCGAATTCGCCC
>NZ_JALRGW010000119.1:0-876 GCF_023253315.1 Aestuarium sp. | reverse complement strand
ATCAACGAAAAGCGCATGAATGCAGGTCAACGCAGAAATTCCTGTGGTGGGTTACGTACCTTTGTTGGGATAGACCCTACTGTGTGCGAACCAAGTTCCGATCCATTACCCAGCCCCTCCGTCGCACCAAAGTTCAATTTCGGACCAGTGGCGTTGATCAGGTAATCATATTCAACCTCGACCATTTCGCCTGTGGGATCACCAGTCCGCATACCGCGAACAAATGGTTTTTCATGGTCAGCGCTACCTTCTGGGAAAACCTCTTGGGCAAGCGCCTGAACAAAGGTGATGCCCGCCTTTTCATAGACTGGAGCAAGGTCAAAGGTCACATCATCAGTGGTCATCATGTCGACACCGACCCAAATGTTCGACGGGATCCAATTCCACTTGCTATTGGGGGTCATCACGATGACCTCAGCCTTTCGGCCCGCCCATTTCTTGATGTAACTCGCAGCCGTATGACCCGACACGCCTGCGCCAAGAATTAAAACACGTTTCAATGTATGCCTCCCGACCGAACTTGACCTCGACGAGCGAGGGTTCGGGCAAGAAGATACAATACATCTCGAAAAACTAATTTGATTTGAGTCATCTTGAGAGATGTCCAAAAGGTTAGCTTTTGGACATCACCAACTCTCTTCCCGCCGCAGGCGGATCAAAGGCTATGTCGTTTGAGACATTGGGGCCACAATGATCTGCGGCCCCTTTTATACGGCATCAGGCCTTAAACTAGCTCTACAGCCAGCGCGGTTGCCTCACCGCCACCGATGCACAGAGACGCAACGCCTTTTTTCAAACCGCGCGCTTGAAGTGCCGCAATAAGCGTCACGACGATACGTGCACCAGAACAGCCGATCGGGTGTCCCAAGGCACAGG
>NZ_JALRGW010000118.1:258-888 GCF_023253315.1 Aestuarium sp. | reverse complement strand
CGCCCCAGGCTGCAACACAGGCGAGCTCCATGGGGAAGCGCAGTTTACGGAGGTTGCTCAGGGGGCGCGCGGGGCGAGCCTGGTCACAGACAACAGGCCGGCGCAAAAAAGCCCTGACTATAGATCCGGATTTCACCTGCTCACTGGACTGGACTACTTGAGCAGTAGCAGAGCACTCACCCGGGCATTCAAGTGCCGGGCTCACTCACCCTCCCTGTAACATATGTTTTTGTTTTTATGAATTTGCCCATAAGAACCAAAATTAAATATTTCGATATTTCGTGCCCCCCCCTCAGTGGGGGGGATTGGATCTAGGCAGTGATAACAGCGGCTGTGCGCGCCTAGGCGGCAGCAAAGTTACCCCCCCTCTCGGGGTGGTTAAAGAGAAAGTTGCCGTCGTGGTCGTCCTCGTCCGTCGGCATCGCCGCGCCGTTGGCACCGCGGTGCGCCGTGCCGTGGATGATGAGGTCCCGGGTGCGGTCGAGGAGTAGACGGGCCCAGCCACGGTGCGCCGTGTGCCCCCAGGCCTTCTGAATGCGCTGCCTGTACATGCCCTTGGTCCGCTTGGCATCGTCGTTGTGGTACGAGACGTGAATCCGCGCCAGCTCGTGGGCGATGATGTCACAGATT
>NZ_JALRGW010000118.1:0-248 GCF_023253315.1 Aestuarium sp. | reverse complement strand
TGCCCTTGGTCTCATCGCTAATACAAAGATCTTATTGTCGGACATCTTTGCCGCCGACTACACGAAGAGTCAGCACGACTCAAGGAAAGCCGATAAAAGGGGAATGCCCGTATAAGAGCCCGGGTGAGTGCTCTGCTACTGCTCAAGTAGCCCAGTCTAGGAAGCCGAGCAGGTACGGGCCCAGTGCAAGTTACCAATAACAACTGAGAAGCTAAGGTAGTAGTACACTGGCAGCCCTTGCACAAGCA
>NZ_JALRGW010000117.1:0-893 GCF_023253315.1 Aestuarium sp. | reverse complement strand
CGGTATCGCCGAAATGCGTTTGCGCACAAATGTTATCAGGGCCATCAGCCAATAGGGGAGCGTCTGACGCGAGTGCTTGCGCCATGTCAGCCGCCACAGGCCTTGGTTCGTAGGAAACCTCAACCAGCTCAGCGGCCGCTTGGGCCTGGGCAATGCTATCTGCAACGACGACGGCGACCGGTTCGCCGACAAAGCGCACCCGGGTCGTGGCCAGGAGGTGTCGCTCGGGTGTTTGAAGGGGGGAGCCGTCGGGCCGTTTGAAATTAATCGGCTTCGCCATCGCGGGTACGCCGGCAGCCAACAGGTCAGCCCCGGTCAGCACCAGGTGAACACCGGCTGCTTGCTGTGCTGCCGATGTGTCGACCGATAGGATGTCAGCGCTGGCATAAGGAGATCGAACAAAGCAGACATGCTTGGTGCCAGCAGCTGTGGCATCGTCAACGTACAGGCCTTGGCCCCTAAGCAAGCGATCATCCTCGACACGTTGAACCGCTTTACCGCTGCCAAATTTTGTCTCTAACATGCTGTTTTCCTTTGCGAACGCCGCCATGGTCAGATACAACCACGCGAACGCCCAAGTTTACGCAAAAATAATTTGGATTGATGTCGCTGGCGGGCTATCTCCCAAGCGCCAGCGGTATGGTGCGGAGTTCGTTACCATTCAATCCTCGTGCGCAGTCGCCCCACAACCAATTTGCCCCAAAAGATCCTCATGAGCCCTTTGTTTACTGCCTTTCATATTCCTTCGCCCAATGGTGGCCTGACCCTTGAAAACCGCGTCGTTGTGGCGCCGATGTGTCAGTACGCCTGCACCGATGGGCTGGCAAATGATTGGCACCTCACCCACTGGGCTGGTCTGTTGAATGGGGGGACCGCGATGGTATTTCTTGAGG
>NZ_JALRGW010000116.1:0-894 GCF_023253315.1 Aestuarium sp. | reverse complement strand
TAACCATTCATTGATAAAAAATCTGCAATCATATTCTTTTAATGTTTTTTTTCTTTATTCTAATGATTTCTGTTTTGTATTTCATTAGAAAAATTAACGCAGCATATAACAAGAAAACCAACAACATTAACAATAATGGAACCAACATAGCACTATGAATAGAACTCGAACCTGAGATTTTAATGCTGGCCGGTTGATGAAGCGTATTCCACCAATCTACGGAATATTTAATTATTGGAATATTAATAGATCCAACAATTGCAATTATGGAAGATACCTTAATCGTAGTTTCCTCATTGTTTATAAGTTTAAAAGACAAAATATAAAAAACATAAAACAACATTAAAATTAACATCGATGTTAGTCTTGCATCCCATGCCCACCATGTACCCCATGTTGGTTGGCCCCATAGCGATCCAGTTACAATTGCTAAGGATGTAAATAACAATCCAATAGGAGCAATGCTTTTATTTATAAAATAAAAATTTTTTATTTTAAAAATAAAATTTAATATGGATAAAAGTGTAATAACCGAAAAACTTGCTAAACCAAGCCAAGCTGAAGGAACGTGGACATACATAATCCGCACTGAGTCTCCTTGAATGTAATCGGGTGGAGACAAAACCAAAGCAAAAGTTAAACCAATAATCAGAATTAGAAAGAAGATTGAATTAATAAATTTAATTAATTTTTGGATAAAAGAATAAATATTGCTCGCTGAAAAAAATTTAAACATTGTACGAGGTACAATTATAATAGTTCTGCTTTTATGGAAAGATGCTTGTTTCGCCTAATTGAGAAATGAGGGAGTTAAAGAGGTAAAATTATTCTCAATTAGGCATTAACAATTACAAAGTTAGTATGACTCTATGTTTTAGATTTGATCTAATATTG
>NZ_JALRGW010000115.1:0-901 GCF_023253315.1 Aestuarium sp. | reverse complement strand
ATTCGGAAGCGCAGCGGGCGACCGAGGATCGTTCCACCGGACAACATCACTCAGGAACCCGCGGAGCCTGGCGATTGTCGCAACCTTCTACGCGCCGTTGGACTTGCTTGGTCATGGCGGCGCAGGCTCGACTCCGGTGAGTTTGAAACCGCGAAAGATCTCGCGGCCGCCATTGGCAATCATGAGCGTTACGTCAGCCGGCATCTGCGGCTGACCTATCTTGCGCCCGAGGTTCTGCGAAGGCTCGTCTATGGGCGGGAGGTTCCGAGCATCACCATCCGCGAGATGACGGATCTCGTGACGGCGAGTTGGGAAAAGCAGGAAGAAATGGTGTTTGGGGAGTAAGGGTGGGAAGCAGGAGACGTGTGCTCTTCCGATCTCCAATAACCTATAGTTTCATGGCTAACATCGATCCCCCGCTCATGCAGGAGATCTTCCACATTACGAAGAGACAGAGGGAACCGTACATAGAGCATGACCGCTAAGCGGATCACCTCTGGGCTCGTCTTGAAATATCTAAATGGAGAGCGCTTGGTCTTCCCAAAACGCTAACCACGTCCCCTATCCTGCTCAAGGCCGTTTAGTCTGACAGTGCGAACACTAGTATGTCAAAGTCGGAAAAAAAGCGGCATCAGCCTAACCAATGCCGCTCAGTCTACACGTGCGGTCAGGGAGTGGCCGCACATGAAATCGAGCCCTTGAGCGATCTCAAGATGCATAAATATCTAAGCAACTCGGGACAAAACTTAACTCTTCCAGCTGTTTTCGAAGTGGATCTAGTGTAAACTTCCAAATCGATCCAAAACATTCCGTGTGACTGTTATCACTTGTTGGTCATCACTAATTAAACCTCCAACCCACTCACAAGCTGCAGCTGTGAAAACCTCCCCAGCGCCTTTTT
>NZ_JALRGW010000114.1:0-907 GCF_023253315.1 Aestuarium sp. | reverse complement strand
GTTTAGGCATGAGGTAAACTAATGTAGGGTGTGGAAGTAGCGGTGCGTGCGGCGGCGTAGCAGAAGCAAGCACAAGCTGCTGCAGAAGCTGCTGCATTGACTAGTGTCATTACTACTACACTTACAGCAGTTGATACAGCTACATTACCAGCGATTGACAAACCGCAGAATACAATTTTTGTAAAAACAGGACAATATAATGAAATATTACCTATAATTGTACCACAAGATACTGCTGTTGTAGGTGACGAACTACGTTCAACTAGAATTTCACCTAATCCAGTTGGACTAGTAAGTTCAGCTGACACGCCTTATAGCTTAGACGGATTGTTAAGATTAAAAGCAGTGATCGGTAACATTGTTACAGATCCGACACTTGTTACAAAAACCGGCGGCAATGCATTAGATCCTGTTAATATAGCACCAGTAGTTGGTAGCGCAGGCGCTGGAACATTTGCAGAAGAATTAGTACAACAAATTCATGATTATGTAGATTGGGGCGTCAACGGAGTCACTGGAGATTCAACAATTCCAGTAACATACGGAACAAATACTCCAAATACTACAACTGACTATACGTATGCTATCCAATCAATTGAAGCAAACAGAGAATTTTTGAAAGCAGAAGTTAATGCATATATTGCTGCTACATATCCGTCTTATGTTTATGATTCAGCAAAATGTGCAAGAGACATTGACAGATATATCGATGCTATCAAGTACGATATGATTTACACTGGTAACTATAAGTCATTACTATATGCACGTTATTATGTAAATGCTGTTGGCGGATCGTTATTAGAAGACATGTTCTATTTGAGAAATGGTACTGGCTTAAGAAATTGTACACTAATCGGCCTAACAGGTACATTAGGCAGTGCAAATGCTTACGGAACTAAGCGTCCAA
>NZ_JALRGW010000113.1:0-916 GCF_023253315.1 Aestuarium sp. | reverse complement strand
CTCTTTCATTCCAGCTTTGCGCTAGAAATATCAGGTCAGTTTGAACATCTGCTTAGACCACCGTGACGGTGCCCCCTGCGCCTAGAACAGAAACCGAAACGCGCGTTTCAGTTCGGCCACGCCGTCACGCTGATACCAATGCCCGTGGGCAAGGATCACCTGTTCAGGTCCCCACGCAATCATCTGTTCGACCGCTGTCCGCAGTTGGTCACGATGGCCGTTAAAAGTCTGGCGCATATCAATCGGCATTTGCCCGTCAGGATGTTGAATGCGAGCGAATTTTGTGAGGATGCGCATCCACCACGGCAGAGTGCGACGTTCAAAATTCTCGATCAGATCGGTGAGGATCAGCGTTTTCGATGCCGCGTGATAAAACACGGCCTCGTGGTGGATTTTGCTGCCGCGCACGATCATCTGGTCTAGCTGGCCCGCCCACGCATCGGGCGCCGTGTCGATAAGGTGTTCATCGACGGTCAGCGGCACATTATGTTTTGCCGCGCGTGCTTCAACCCCTGGCGCCACCCAAACCAGCGCCGCGGGATAGCGCGTTTTCCAATCGTGGAGCGAGGCGTAGTGGATCCAGTTCGGCCCGATCAAATGCCGCACGGGGCCGATTTTGTTGATCTGCGCGATGAGTTTGTCATCGGGTTTGATTGGGGAATGTATCCACAGACCGCCATCGGCCAATCGCACGACCGTCATTCGGGTCGGGAAGGGGAGGCCGTAAAACGAGATATGCGGACCATCTGCAATCCAGATGTCCGGTCCAATCGCCTTGAGAGTGTTGAGGGGTTCGTAACCTGTCGTCATGGGCGAATGATGCGCCCATGACGTAACAGGTTCAAGACGTTAGCCGAGGTTGCCGGCCAAACCGTCTTCGATCAGCTTGATGCTCTCTTCAACGCCGTAGAGCGCG
>NZ_JALRGW010000112.1:0-918 GCF_023253315.1 Aestuarium sp. | reverse complement strand
GGTATTGATTGCCGCAAAATTCTGGTCCGCCGTGTTAAAGAACAGACCGTTGGGGCACTCTACGTATTGCCCACCATTACGCCCAATAATTGCGGAAACAATACCCACAAGCCGTTCAAAGAACAAACGCAGGACATTAGAGTACTGCTCATGGTACTGAGGCACATAAGCTAGCGGAGCCGATGGTAAACGCGGCTGGGCTACGGGGCGTAAACGGCTCGTTGCCATTACCTACGACCATCCTTGCGTATGTCAATACGAGGGTTGCCCACCTGCCACTGCGTACCAACGCCATCTGAAGATACTTTAAGCGCCATCTGGCGACCGCGCAGACGAACGTTAACTTGCTGGGTGTAGCGCTGAACCTTGTACTGACGCGTCGCGCTATAGTTGTTAGCGCTCACTACGTCCCCACCTTCGGCAGTGCCATAACCAGACCCGGGGTTAGATGCGGGCAATAGTTCAAACGTAGCTTCGGGAGCCGCGACAGTAGAGCCGTCAAACTTTAAGTCGGGCAGCATACGCCATATAAATCCGTACTGATAGCCGTCTTCAATGTCAATATTAGCGCTTTGGATGTAGGACGAAATCGGTGATGGCGGGTTTGTTGAGCCGTCGTCTACGCCGTTCTCATGGTAGAAAACCTGCCCGTTATATCCGGCAGCGGTTGGGTAGTGACGTAGTGGGCTATCAAGCCATGCAGTACGAGCCAGATTCCCGTAATACCATACCTGATCGGCGTAGTTAAAGATAACGTAACGATCAACAGACGTAGAGTCGGCAGAGCAGTAATACCACCAGACTTCATTAAAGCCCTCGTTGGTACCAGCGAAAACTTGGTAGTTCTGTTCTCCGTTAATATTGTTAAACACGTACTGCCACACGGTACAGGGGAGCGTCTGCACGCGACCGTCGTAC
>NZ_JALRGW010000111.1:0-929 GCF_023253315.1 Aestuarium sp. | reverse complement strand
GACGGTGGGGCGCGCGCGCGGGATGGGCGCCGGGCGATATCCCTCGCCCATCGTATCGTATCAAAAACCTGTCCATCGTGGGCGTACTGTTTGCCCATAGGATGGGGGTGATCCGAGGGTGCGCGCGGACGCGCGCGGGTGCGTGTCGTGACGTGTGCGAACGCGTGTACTGACGTGTGTTTTGTTTTCGCCATCTTGTGTAGATTCGTAACGCGTCGCCGAAGGAGATGCGTGACCGCATCGCCTCTGTCGGGAACACGAAGAAGATCACCGACGCGATGAAGCTCGTCGCCGCGGCCAAGGTGCGCAAGGCGCAAGATGCCGTCATTGGTGCTCGTCCGTTCTCCGAGTCTCTCGTCAAGGTGCTCTTTGCCATCAACCAACGTTTGTCTGGCGAAGATGTTGACGTGCCGTTGACCAAGCAACGCCCGGTGAAGAAGGTTTTGCTCATTTCGTGCACTGGCGACCGCGGTTTGTGCGGTGGTTTCAACAACTTTATCATCCGTAAGACCGAACAGCGTGTTGCGGAGCTCAAGGCGCAAGGCGTTGAGTGCAAGCTCATCACTGTCGGTAAGAAGGGTGGTGTGTACTTCAACCGCCGCAAGGATCAATACGACTTGGTCAAGCGCTTCAACATGGGTCAATCCCCGTCCACGCAAGACGCGCAAACCATTGCTGATGACATCTTCGCTGAGTTCACCTCCGAAGAAGTCGACAAGGTTGAAATGATCTACTCCCGATTTGTTTCCCTCATCGCCGCTGAACCGACTGTGCAAACGCTCTTGCCCCTTTCCAAGGAGGGTGAAGTGTGCAGCGTCGATGGCGTGTGCGTCGACGCCGCCAACGACGAAATCTTCAAGCTTACGTCTGAAGATGGCGAGTTTGCTGTCAAGCGTGAAAAGGCGGACACCGAGGTTTCTGAGTTTGAG
>NZ_JALRGW010000110.1:0-953 GCF_023253315.1 Aestuarium sp. | reverse complement strand
AGACCGCGGTCGACACGATCTTCGTCGGTCGCGACCGAGCCTACAACCGCCGGTTCCAGCAGATGTGCAGCCATTACCTCGTCGATCCCGTCGCTTGCACCCCGGCATCCGGCTGGGAGAAGGGACAGGTCGAGAACCAGGTCGGCGTTGTCCGGAATGGCGCCCCCTTCAAGGACTGGGACCTGCCGCCGGCGATCAGGCGCGTGCAGCGCAAGCTTGGCAAGGTGCCGAACGGCGACCGGCAGATGGTTCAGATCCTGAGCATGATCCCGATCGATGGACTGGATGCGGTGGATGCTGCCTGTACCGAGGCCCTAAGCGAAAGGGTCCCCGCAGCCTCGGTCGTCATCAACATCTTGGCCCGGCATCGGGAGCCATCACCGCCGCTGACCATCGATACGCCGGCCGCGTTGCGACTGACCTGCGAGCCCGTCGCCGATTGCAAACGCTACGACAGTCTCAGGAGACCCAACCATGGAAAGATCACAGGTGCTGGACGCGATGAGCCAGCTGAAGCTCTACGGCATGAAGGCCGCCTACGATGAGATCATCACCACGGCGGTGAAGCGTCAGCACGAACCACAACAGATCGTCGGCGACCTGCTAAATGCCGAGATCAGTGAGAAGCAGGCGCGCTCGATCAAATACCAGATGACGATCGCCAAGCTGCCTCTGGCGAAAGAGGTCGACGAGTTCAGCTTTGAAGAGACGCCAGTCAACGAGACGCTGGTGCGCGATCTGGCCGCCGGGGAGTTCCTCGAACAGCAGCGCAATGTCGTGCTCATCGGTGGCACCGGGACTGGTAAATCGCACCTGGCCGTCAGCATCGCCCGGGCCTGCATCCGGCGCGGCAAGCGGGGGCGCTTCTTCAATGTCGGGTCTATCCCAACAAAGGTACGTAACCCACCACAGGAATTTCTGCGTTGACCTGCATTCATGCGCTTTTCGTTGAT
>NZ_JALRGW010000010.1:0-80866 GCF_023253315.1 Aestuarium sp. | reverse complement strand
ACCCCAACAGAAGCCTTCAGAGAAGAGATCATGAAACTGAGATAGCGGAAAATGTCGCAACGTGTCTTGAGCCATCATTTCATATTGGATAGGACTTTTCCTTAACTATCACTCAGCTTGCTCCGGGCTTCGTATCATTATTCAGGCGACGGTCATGTCTGAGTCCATGGCAACCCTAATCCGCACGGCAGAACTACCGAAGCACCCTGCTCCGCCGAATATGAGGATGCAATCGATTGCAAAATTTTACTTTTTTGCTGAGCCTTGTTCCAGACTTGTGTAGGTTGGCTGCAAGAGAAATCACGTAGGATTAGACCGCATGACACCGACGCTCAAGGATGTTGCCTTACGGGCTGGCGTATCGACCTCTGCGGTGTCGCGGACCTTTACGGATGGGGCGTCTGTCTCTGACAAAATGCGCAAAAAGGTCGAAAAGGCGGCGGCAGAGTTGGGCTACAGTCCAAACTTTATCGCGCGGAGCCTGACCACGCGTCGAACCAAATTGATCGGCCTTGTCTCTGACAACTTGTACAACCCTGTTTTTCTGGAAGTGTTCGACCGATTTACCCGAGCACTGCAGGACTGCGGCCTCCGCCCGTTGCTCGTCAACTTGAGCAATGAAACAGACCCTGAAAATTCGGTGCGGATGTTACAACAGTATTCGGTTGATGGTGTTATGGTGGTGTCGTCCACTCTCCCCCCCGAATTTTCCAAGGCCTTTCGGGATAAGAACATCCCTGTCGTGAATACCTTTGGACGGCACGCAACAAGCCCTGATGTTCACGTCGTAGGGATCGATAACGTCGCCGCAGGACGGATGGCGGCACGTGAGTTGGTGTCCCGAGGATACAAATCCATCGCGTTTTTGGGCGGACCGATGCGAGCAACCTCGACCTTGGACCGTCTCGAAGGCTTTCGGGCGGAGATGGCACAGCATCCAGACATCGCGTTTACATACAGCTTTGCCTCAGCATATTCGTTTCAGGCCGGACGCGCTGAAATCTTACGACTGGCTGAAAACGGTCTAGCAGAAGCCTATTTCGGCGGTGACGACGTTTTGTCTGTCGGCATCTTGAGTGGTTTTCAAGATCTTGGCAAAGGTGTGCCACAGGATGTCGGGCTGATCGGATTCAACAACATGGAGATGGCGGGCTGGGAAAACATCGCCCTGACCACCATTCACCAACCAATCGCGCAGATCATTGCGTCTTCGGTCGAACTGATGGTGGCCATGCTCGAAAATCCAGACCGCTACCCAGAGGCACGATTGTTCCCATGTCATGTGGTCGAGCGCAAAACGTTGCGCCCGATCCAGTGCCGTTAACGGAACATTGGCGGGCGGGCATCCATCCATGCGCCGCCCTGTTTTACCGAAGCAACCGCGGTGTGAACAGCCGCCATTGACCGCACACCATCTGCTGCATTGGGCAAACCATCACGTGTCTCACCACGAATCGCATCGGCGAGATCGCAGTAGATGTTCGCCACGGCCAATGGGAACCCCTCTGGGTGGGCAATGGCAACACGGGACAGACGCTGTGCGTCCTCGTGCAGCCCGCCTTCGCCTTTTTCGATGATCTGCGTGCGCCCACCAACGGGCGTGTAGATCAACTGGTTCGGCTGCTCGGACGCCCAACGCAAGCCGCCCGTTTCGCCAAAGACTTGAATGTCGAACCCGTGCTGGCGACCAATGGCCACGGACGAGGTCCACAAACGACCAACGGTGCCACCCGCCGTTCGGAAATTGACCATCGCATCGTCTTCGAGCACGCGGCTCGGGATTGTGGAGGCAAAGTCCGCCGATAATTTTTCAACCGTATCATCGGCAATAAACGTCGCCATATGGAGCGCGTGGATACCGCAGTCAGCGAACTGCCCCGACACCCCCGCCATCGCGGGGTCATACCGCCACCGCACACGCGGGTTGTCAGCATCGGTCGCATCGCCATGGTGCCCGTGGCTAAAGTTCGTGACGACTAGACGCACCTTCCCGATCTCGCCAGCACGGACCATCGCACGAGCCTGACGCACCATCGGATAGGCCGAATAGCAGTAGTTCACGGCGCAGATTTTGCCCGTCTTTTCTGCGATCCGAACAATCTCTTCACCCTCTTCGACGGTCATGGTCATCGGCTTTTCACACAGCACGTTGAACCCAGCCTCAAGGAACGCTTTTGTGATTTCAAAGTGGGTAGCGTTAGGAGTTGCCACGGTCACGAGGTCAACGCGATCGTCGCGCCCCTTTTCTCCTGCCAGCATCTCTTGCCAATAGCCATAGGCACGATCCTCAGCGATCCCGATCCGTTGCGCATAGTCGCGTCCCACATCAGGACGATGATCCAGTGCGCCCGCGACAAACTCGAAACGCCCATCCGCCTGAGCCCCCAAACGGTGCGCGGGTCCAATTTGGCTGCCTTCACCGCCGCCGATCATGCCCCATTTTAGCTTTGCCATGTTCGGTCTCCTCAAAAGCCTATGGATTGAAGGTACTGACGGTTTGCGCGGGCGTCCTCTAGCGGCGTGCCCGGCATGGACGGGTCGCAATCCTGTTCGACCGTGCACCATCCCTCAAACCCAGCGTCGAGGAGGACCTGCCGAACAGCCGCAAAATCGACATCGCCCTGACCAAGGTTGCAGAAAATACCCTGTCCGCAAGCTTTGTAAAAATCGGTCCGATTGGCGACAACGTCTGCCTTTACGACGGGGTTGATGTCTTTGAAGTGCATGTAGGAAATGCGGTCGATGTGCCGTTTCATAAAGGCGACTGGATCAAACCCCGCATAGGAATGGTGGCCCGTGTCAAAGCAGATTCTAAGCACGCTTTCATCGACCTCATCCAAGAGCCTTTCCAGCTCTGGCTCGAAGTCGATAAAGCCCGCGGCATGGGCGTGAATACTGGTGGTTAGGCCGTATTCTTCGGTGCCCATTTTCGCGATGGTCGCGATACGATCCCGAAACGCGCGCCATTCGTCTGCGTCCATCTGCTCGGCCTCATTCGCACGGCCAGCGGTGGCTGCGCGGCGTGGCGAAATGCTATCGATCAGAACGAGGTGCTCTGCCCCATGCGCAACCAGCGCCTTGCAGGTGCGAACACTTGCGTCCATCACCTCGTCCCACTTTGCGGGATCATGGAAGGGGCGGAACACAACGCCGCCGACGATCTCTAGGTCGCGCTCTGCCAAGGCTGGCGCGAGGACCGCAGGGTCTTCGGGCATGTAGCCAATCGGGCCAAGCTCGATCCCCTTATACCCTGCCCCTGCGCACTGATCCAAAACCGACTGCCATGTCGGATAGGACGGGTCGCTAGCGAATTCGATCCCCCATGAACACGGGGCGTTTGCGATTTTAATGGTCATTTACTGGCGCCTTTCAAACGCAATCAGACAGACGATACTTCAACCCAAGCCTTGCTTCGCGATGATGCCATCGACGCCTCAATCACTTGGTTCACCTCCATGCCGTCCTCAAAGGTCGGCCAGACGGGAGAGCGCGTTTCAATCGCCCGCAAGAAATCACGGGCTTCGATGATGATTTGGTCCTGATAGCCCGTGCCATGCCCCGGTCCCTGACAGAAGGGCAGGTAATCGGGGTGCGCGGGGCCCGTCAGAATTTTGCGGAAGCCCCGCGTCGCCTCGGGTTCATCCATGGAATAAAGCCAGATCGCGTTCTGATCCTCTTGATCAAAGCGGATGGCCCCTTTGGTTCCTGTAATCTCATAGGCGTAGCCCATTTTGCGACCATGTGCGACGCGGCTAAAATACATCTGCCCCATTGCGCCATTGGCAAAGCGGCACATCAGCTGCCCATGATCGTCATTGGTTACGATCCCACCTGGGCGGTTGGTGTGAACCGTTTCGATCTCTGCAATCACCGATTTGATCGGACCGATCAGCGCCAAGGCGCCATTGATCATATGGGGCGCAAGATCCCCCATCGTGCCGTTCGCATCGCCTTGGGTCCGCCAATTGGCAGGCGCATTCGGATCGGCCAAGAAGTCTTCTGTGTGTTCGCCGCGAAACCAAACAACGTCGCCAATCGCACCTTCAGCGATAAGCTGGCGGGCGAATTGGCTGGCGGGGGTGCGGATGTAGTTAAAGCCCACCATGCTAACCTGCCCTTCGGCTGCAGCCACCATCGCGCGGCTATCGTCGAGCGAGGCTCCGAGCGGCTTTTCGCAAAAGACAGGTTTATTCAGCGCAAATGCCGCCTCGGCGATCGCACGGTGGGTGGCCTGCGGGGATGCGATAACAATGGCCTCGACCTTGGGGTCATTGACCAATTCACGCCAGTTATCAGTGCCACGCGCAAAACCATAGGCGACGCGGTAGCGTTCAGCCGAAGCCTTGGAACTGGCGCAGACCATTTCCAAACGCGGACGAAGGGTCGTGTTGAACACCGCACCGACGGCTGACATGGCAACGGCGTGGGCCTTCCCCATGTATCCACCGCCGATGATACCGATCCCGATTTCCGCCATAAAACCCCTCCCGCAAAATCAGTTTGCAACCGCTTGCAATATTCGTATCCTTCCGTTCAAAGTCATGCAAGCGTCAAACGCGCATCGCGGTCGGCGGGATCACAAATCGAGGGTTAGCTGAGAGATGGATATTTTCGACGCCATAAAGCGTAACAGCTATGTCGTCTTAGGCCGTGTCGGCATGGACCTCTTTGCTGATACAGGCATCGCGATTGAAGACGCGACGACGTTTAATGCTGATATGGGCGGATCCTCCGCCAACATTGCGGCTGGGATCGTAAAACTGGGTGGTCAGGCCTCGCTCGTCACCCGCGTCTCTGACGATGCCGTTGGTCGGTTCTGTGTTGGGAAACTCAAACACTATGGGGTCGGCTGCGAATACGTGATCCCCCAAGGCGGGGAAGCTCGCAATTCGCTCGCTGTCTATGAAACACGTGTTGTGGGCCACCAATCGGTGATCTACCGCAACGGGGCTGCCGATTTTGAAATGACAGTCGCCGACGTTGAGGCGGTCGACTACAGCAAATTTGGGACTTTGATCGCCGCAGGCACCGTCTTTGCCGCAGAGCCATCACGTTCAGCTGCGTTTCGCGCGTTTGAGTTGGCGCGCGCGGCAGGCTTACCGATCATCTTTGACGTGGATTACCGCCCCTATAGTTGGCCCAGTGCACAGGTCGCCGAAGAGGTCCTATCACGCGCAGGTTCAATGTCCGATGTGATCATCGGCAATGACGATGAGTTCGGCTTTATGGCAGGCAGCAAGGACGACGGCCTCGCAAAAGCGCGGGAACTCGCTGAGACCTCTGCGCAGATCGTCGTTTACAAAATGGGCGAACATGGCGCGGTGACTTTTCATAACGGCACCGAATTGCGAACGGGCGTTTACCCTGTCAAAGCCGTCAAACCGACCGGTGCAGGCGACAGTTTCATGGCAGGCTTTTTGACGTCTATCGCAGACGGTCATGACCTGCACACAGCGCTTCTGCGTGGATCAGCCTGCGCTGCAATCGTTGTCGGCAAACCGGGGTGCGCCCCCGCTATGCCCTACCCCGATGACCTCGACACGTTTTTGGCCAATCACCCCGGCCCCACCCAGGTGGCCTAAGGAGAGATCAATGCATATCCCCCCACATGACAACCAAAACAAACCGATCGTGGATGTCGATGATCCAACGGTTCCGCTAAACTACTTCAACATCGTTAAACTCAAAGCGGGCGAAGCGTTTACCTATCAGGTGCCGAATTACGAAACCTGCATCGCACCTGCGACAGGCACCGTCGATGTCGACGTCGAGGGTGTTCATTTTGCCGACCTGGGCAATCGTGGCGTCGATGTGTGGGATGGGGAACCAGAGGGCGCCTATGCCCCGTCAGGCGCGAAGGTAACGCTAGTCGCAAAACGTGATACTGAAACCTTTATCGCGGGCGCCAGATACGACAAAGTTCTCGACCCGTTTGATGTGCGTGTCGCAGACATCGACAAAGTCCAATACGGGTCGGACGACACAAAGACCCATCGCAAGATCAAACACATCCTTGGCCAGAAACAACATGATAAAGTTGGACGTCTATTGGTGTCCGAACTCTTTACCGTAGGCCAAGGTGGCTGGTCTGGGTTCCCATCGCACAAACACGACACGGACCGTTGGGACGAAAATGGCACCCTTATCGAGACACGTCATGATGAGACCTATAACTTCCGTTTTCGTCCGAACCACGGCGGGGGCGTTCAGATCCTTCAACGCGAAGAAGGCAAGGTTGGCGATGCCTATCAACTGATGGACCGCTCAACCATTTGCATCGACAAAGGGTATCACCCCTGCGCTGTACTGCCTGGGTATGAGATGTATTATTTCACCATTCTCGGCGGCCTCAGCCAGCGCAGTCTCGTTCAGTTTTTCCAGCCCACCCATGCCTATCAGGTCGAAACGATCCCAGGCATCAAAGACATGGTGGCCAAATTCAAATGACCATCGCGACGCTCGCCGAGGTTTTGCAACCCGCACTCAAGCAAGGCTATGCCGTGGCTGGTCTAGTCACATTGGGTTGGGAAGATATGTGCGCCTATGTTGAGGCCGCCGAAGCCGAAGGATGTCCTGTGATCTTGCAAGCTGGCCCGTCTTGCCGTGCACATACGCCGCTACCAATTTTGGGCAAAATGTTCCGCCATCTCGCTGAGCAAGCAACAGTTCCCGTGGTCGCACACCTCGACCATGGATATTCGCTCGACGACTGTCGGATGGCAATTGATGCAGGCTTTACCTCTGTCATGTTCGACGGATCGCGCAAACCCTTGCGTGAGAACATTGATGAAACCGCAGCCATTGTGGAAATGGCGCACCGTGCGGGGGTCTCTTGTGAAGGCGAAATTGGTTTTGTGGGCTATGCGAACGGCGAACAATCGGCCGGAACAGACCCAAGCGAAGCGGCAGAATTTGCTCGGCAAACAGGCGTTGACGCAATGGCCGTTTCGGTTGGAAACGTGCACCTGCAGCAAACCGAGGGCGCGGGTTTGGACCTCAACCGAATTCACGCGATTGAAGCGGTCACAAACGTCCCACTCGTCATCCACGGCGGATCAGGCGTTCCTTCGGCGCAACGGCGCGAGTTGGCTCAAGGGTCGAATGTCTGCAAATTCAACATCGGGACAGAATTGCGGATGATCTTCGGCGCGGCACTTCGCCAGACTTTGACAGATCATCCTGACCAGTTCGACAGGCTCGAAATTCTCAAAGCGACGATGAACCCAATGGCCGAAGCTACGAGGACCATTTTGCGTGAATTAATGCCGAGCTAGGTTGACCTCCGCCAATCACGACAAAAGCTGCATCGTCTCAACTTCAGCTAGATCGCCACCGCTGCGATCTTAAAAGAGATGCTCGACTGCAGGATCAGGCACAAAGCGCCAGTTGCGGCGCGGACCTGCCATGACGTTCAGATAATACATCTCGAACCCGTAAGGCGCGCCGCAGGGGTGATGCCCACGCGGGACCAAAACAACATCTCCATCAGACACAGCCATGGCTTCATCCAAGGTGCCATCCTCGGTGTAGACGCGCTGGATGCCGAACCCTTGGGCAGGGTTGAGACGGTGGTAATAGGTCTCTTCGAGGTAGGTGATCCGCGGGAAGTCATCTTCGTCATGGCGGTGGCTCGGGTAGGATGACCAATGGCCTGCAGGGGTAAAGACTTCGGTGACCAAGAGGCTGTCACAGTAGTCCTCATTTTCCATCGCGATGTTATTGATAAAGCGCGTGTTGGTGCCCGTCCCACGCTGGGTCAGCGTGATCCCGTCCGGCCCAATGCGACGCGCCTCATGGCCACTTTTGCCAGGCGCCAAACAGACCGCAATCACACAGTCGGTCGTGGCAGTCGCTTCCCAGCTGTTGTCGTTCGGCACATAAAGGCAATGCGGCGGCGTCTTTTCGAAGACGTTCATCCGCTCGCCCAATTCCCCCCAAGACTGCCCTGCGGCCTCAAAGGTTGCCTTGCCTTCGACCATCACCAGAATGGCCTCGTTGTCGCCCAAAGCCTCGCCCACGGTTTCGCCAGCACGCAGACGGAAGAGCGAGAACCCAACATAGCGCCATCCTGCCGACTGCGGCGTGATCTGATGCACCTTGCCATGTGTTCCAAACGGTTTGCACAAAAGATCAGGCATCGTCGGAGTCCTTTTCAGGGTCAGTCGGGTTAAACACGATAAAGAAAGAATAGGCAGCGTAAGCCCCTAAACCCCCGAACATGACGGCCCAACCGGGCGATCCTGTCCAAAGCTCGACCACCGTCCAAAATACGCAGATCGCGACCAAAAGGACGCGCAGCCACAAAGGACGGAAGAAGGGGTCATTCATTTTGAACATCAGATAAGCCCGGTTTCTGTTGCAATCCGCTTGAGCGTATGCAGGCCGAGGGTCTGATACAACAGCGGGTTCCGCACATCGGGGTCCTGCTCTGCCTCAATCACGATCCAACCGTCGTAATTGTTATCCGCAAGGATTTGCAGGAGCGGTTTAAAATCGACGCCACCCTCTTGATCACCCGGCACGGTGAAGGCGCCCTGAACAACCCCCTGAAGGAAAGACAGACCCTCAGCGCGCACCTTTGCGGTGATCGCAGGACGGATGTTTTTCGCGTGGAAGTGACGGACGCGACCAACGTGTTTGGTCAAAACAGCCACAGGATCACCACCGCCGAATGCGCAGTGACCCGCATCAAACAAAAGATGCGTCGCGGGACCTGTCGCCGCCATGAACGCGTCGATTTCCCCGGGGCTTTCTACAATCGTGCCCATGTGGTGGTGATAGACCAAGGTCACACCCTCACCCGCCAGATACTGCGCGAACTCCTCGAGCTTGGCACCAAAAGCCACCATTTCATCGGCAGTGAGCGTCGGGCGGTCATTCACGGGCAGGTCTGAGCCATGAATCGCATTCGAGGTTTCACAAACGATGCACACCTTGCAGTCGTTGTGCTTCAGCTTCGCAAGATGATCCTGCACCGCCTCAATCTCTTCGGCCACAGACTGAACCAAGAGGTTCGTCGAATACCAGCCAGAGATAAACTTTAGACCATATGCCCCTAAGCGGGCCTTCAGCTCTGCTGGGTCATTCGGCCAACGGTGGCCGTTCTCAATACCGTCAAACCCGATCAAACGGCCCGCTTCCTCGAGAATACGGTCGGTCGAGATATTCGCACCGATGGTCTGGTCGTCATCATTGGCCCAAGCAATCGGGTTTGTACCGAACTGGATCATTCTTAGTCACTCCGAAAGGGCACATCGCCCGAATAGGTCTGGAGCAGGGTCCGCCCTGCCCCAAATCTTTGTTTTTGATCAGTTCACAAGGTTCTGACGTTTCATGTTTTGGACATAGCGATCCCGCGCGTCCGACATTCTGTCGTTGCTCGGAACCTCAGGAATTGCCACGTCCCACCAGCTGCCGCCGCCCGCTTCACCGGGGCCGTGCATCGGGTCGGTATCGATTACGATCACGGTTGGAATATCACGCGATTTCGCAGCCGCCAGATGTGCCTCGAGATCGGCAATCGACTGTGCCTTAACCGCATGCGCGCCCATCGATCCCGCATGGGCCACAAAGTCGATCGCAGGTTGGGTTTCAACGCGGCAGTCTTTGTAAAGGTTGTTAAACTGCTCACCGCCTGTGCCCATCTGCAGGCGGTTGATACAGCCAAACCCACTATTATCGGTCAGAACCACCGTGAACGGAACACGACGCATTACAGCCGTCGCCAGTTCAGAGTTCGCCATCATATAGGACCCATCACCGACAAAGCACACAACGTCACGCTCAGGTGCCGCGAGTTTAACACCCATCGCGCCCGCGACCTCGTAGCCCATGCAGCTAAAGCCGTATTCCATGTGGTATCCGCCCTGCGGCGATTGCCACAGCAGCTTGAGCGCGCCCGGCATCGTCCCTGCCGCACACATCGCAATGGTTGCCTCAGACGAGGTCCGCTGAACCGCACCGATCACTTCGCAATCCATAGGCAAGTAGCCCTCACCGCCCTTGCGATCCGCGCAATGCGCATCGACCTTTGCCAGCCACTCCGCCCGCACAGCAGGTTTTGCGTTCGACGCAGAATACCCCGCCAAAAGCCCCGTCAGTTTCTCAAGCGCGACCTTCGCATCCGACACCAGCGGATAGGCCCCGTGTTTCACCGCGTCATAGGCCGCGACGTTGATCGACACCAATTTACGGTTCGGGTTCTCAAACAGCGACCACGACCCCGTGGTGAAGTCTTGGAACCGTGTGCCGACACCGATCACCAGATCGGCCTCTTTCGACATGATATTCGCAGCCTCAGAGCCATCAACGCCCGAGGCGCCGTAGTTCATCGGATGCGATTGCGCCAAAGCCGATTTGCCCGCCTGCGTCTCAACGACAGGAATTCTAAACGCAGTAGCAAAAGCACCCAGAGTTTCTTCGGCCTCGGAATAAATCACGCCACCGCCCGCAACGATCACAGGCGACTTTGCCGCTTTGATCAGGTCCGCAATCTGCGCCAACTCAGCCGCATCGGGCTCTGGACGGCGCACGCGCCAGACCTTGGGCTCAAAGAACGCGACAGGGTAATCATAAGCCTCAGCCTGCGTGTCCTGACAGAACGACAGGCACACTGGACCACAATTCGCAGGATCGGTCATCGTCGCCAAAGCACGCGGCAGCGCGGTCATGATATGCTCAGGACGCGAGATGCGGTCGTAGTAGCGCACCACTGGACGGAAGCAATCATTGGCCGAGATCGTCCCGTCCTCAAAGCTCTCGATCTGCTGCAGCACAGGATCAGGACGACGGTTCGCAAACACATCACCCGGAATAAACAGCACAGGGATACGGTTCACATGCGCCAGCGCCGCCGCCGTTACCATGTTGGTCGCACCTGGTCCAATCGACGAAGTCACAGCCTGCGCACGTTTGCGCTTGAGCGTTTTCGCATAGGCAATCGCCGTATGCGCCATCGTCTGTTCGTTTTGTCCACGCCAAGTCGGCATAGTGTCGGTGGCATTGTAGAGGGCCTCCCCCAGACCCGCGACGTTACCATGGCCAAAAATACCCCAAACACCGTCGATATAGCGGTCGCCATCTTCGTTGAACTGTACAGAAAGCCACTTCACCATGGCCTGTGCGGCAGTCAGTCGGATTGTTTGTGTCATGCGTTTCCTCCCGCTTTGACGCGCGCTGCGTCCCAAATCTTGCACAAATTGGTATAGCGCTCAGCCATTTGTGCAATAGCCTCTGCATCTGTCATCGCGCCCTTCATCCAAGCCCGTGCCGCATCGCCAAAGATCGTTCGGCCAACCGCGAACCCACGCACCAGCGGATAGCTGGCCGCAACCTCGAACGAGGCGCTCAGTTCCGCCTCAGGCGCATCTAGACCCAGGACCACGATACCGCGGGTATAGGGGTCGTTTTCTTCGATCGCATTGATCGCGTTCTGCCACCCCGCATGGGTCTTCATCGGCTCCAGCTTCCACCAATCTGGGTAAACGCCGATCTCATAGAACCGACGGATCAGGGTCGCTGTCGTGTCGTCAGTCACAGGCGCCACCTTCGACGGGATCAACTCAAGCAAGAACTCCAGACGGTTCCGACGCGACGCCTCAAACAGACGCTTCACCGTCGCTTCTTGCTGGGCTTGCATCTCTGCATCGTCATCGGGGTGACAGAAGCATAGAACCTTCACCACGTTTTCCTTGGCCCATTGGTTCAGACCACCAAAGTCCGACCCCAACTCAGGCTCGAGCGTCAGCGGACGCGATCCCGGCCATTCGACCGGACGACCGATCCACAGCCCCGAACCCGAAGCCGCGTGCAGGGCATTCCGACCAATACGGTTATCACAGAGGATACCATAGCCCTCCTGCCCGTCCTGAACCTGTTGCGCGGCCTTGAGGCACAGTTCTTTGAATTCGCCACCGCGCGCGAGGGTATACCCCTCCATCTCTTCGAGCTGCATACGGTGGTCAAACGCAAACACCCGCATTGTCGACCAATCACCGTGACGGTTTGTCGACCAGTGGATCTGCTCCAGCTCCGCATCGTTACGCAGGTCAGGCTGTTTGATGCCCCGCTCAAAGAAGAACTCCAACTCTTCGAGCGACGGATAAGCAGGTGTGCAGCCGTGACGCGACACCGCAAAGGCACCACACGCATTCGCGTATTTCAGGGCCGTCGACCAATCCTCACCGTCGAGCCAGCCCTTCATCAAACCAGAGAAGAACCCGTCGCCCGCGCCCAAGACATTGAACACTTCAATTGGGAAGCCCGGACCCGTTTGCCCCTCATCAAGGCTGTCCGGAATATCGCCCTCAAAGGCCACAGCCCCCGCCGCACCGCGTTTGCACACCAGCGTCGCGTTCGACACTTTGCGCACAGCCCGCAGCGCCTCGATCGTGTTGGTCGAACCGCCCGCAATGTGGAACTCTTCCTCGGTGCCAACGATCAGATCAAAGAAGTGCAGCGACCTTTGCAGCTTTGCCGTCACCGCAGCACTTTCAACAAAGCGGCTCTCGCCATCGCCATGCCCTGCCACGCCCCAAAGGTTCGGGCGGTAATCAATATCCAGAGCCGTCCGCGCACCATGCTTACGCGCCAATTCCAGCGCCTTAATCACCGCAGCTTCGGTCTTTACGTTCGACAAATGCGTGCCCGTCGCCAGAACCGACCGCGCCGAGGCAATGAACGCCTCGTCAATATCATCCTCACACAGAGCCATATCCGCACAGTTTTCCCGATAGAAAATCAGCGGAAACTGCTCTTCGTCGCGGATGCCCAAAATAACCAACGCCGTCAGACGCTCAGGGTCCGTAATAACCCCATCAACATTCACGCCCTCGCGCACAAGCTGCTCGCGGATAAACCGACCCATGTGCTCATCGCCAACTCGGCTGATCAACGCAGACTTCAGACCCAAACGAGCCGTCCCACACGCAATGTTCGTAGGGCTCCCACCGATATACTTCTCAAACGAACCCATGTCCTCAAGACGACCGCCAATCTGCGTCCCGTAAAGATCAACGCCAGCACGGCCAATCGTAATTACATCAAGTGTCTTCGTCATTTATCTCTGCCTTTCAGAACACCGTACAAACGACGTCCGATGTTGTCCGAGCCCATCAAGAACAAACTCATAGACCTGTGGCCCTCAGCCAAAACCAAGGGCCTCAGGTCGGAGGATTACATTCTTACAGCTTGGCCCGTTTGTGCCGACTTCAACGCAGCCTCAGCAAGTTCGAGCGCTTTCAAACCGTCATGACCGGTGGTCGGGGTCTCTGCACCTTTCGCTACAGCATCAACAAAAGCCGCGATTTCGTTGGCATAAGCGGCCGTATAACGCGACATGAAGAAGTTCAGCAGCGGCGGCTGTTTGAAACCTTCAAGGGTTGCGATTTCGATATTGGCTTCTGCGGTGTTCTTAGCAGCCGCCATGCCTTTGGACCCGTGAACCTCAATACGCTGATCATAGCCATAAGTCGCGCGGCGCGAGTTGGTGATGACAGCTTGCTTACCCGTAGCAGTACGCAGAATGACGTTTACGCTGTCATAGTCGCCCAAAGCACCAATCGCTGGATCAACAAGGTTCGACGCTTGCGCCATGACGGTTTGGATTTCTTCGCCCAGCAACCAACGCGCCATGTCAAAGTCGTGAATGGTCATATCGCGGAAGATGCCGCCCGACACCTTGATGTATTCAGCTGGCGGAGCGCCCGGGTCACGCGAGGTGATTGTCACCATCTCAACCTCACCCACGGTGCCGTTATCAATCGCCGCTTTCACAGCCATAAAGTCGGGGTCAAAACGACGGTTAAACCCAACCATCAGAGTGGTGCCCTCGGCCTTTACGGTCGCGATCGCTTGCTTCACGCGCTCAACGTTCAGATCGATCGGTTTCTCGCAGAACACAGCCTTACCGACTTTGGCGAATTTCTCGATCAGATCAGCGTGGGTATCGGTCGGCGTGCAGATCACAACCGCATCGATATCGTCAGAGACCGCAACCTCATCGATGGTGCGCAGTTCGCAGCCGAATTTCTCTTGGGCGGCTTTGGCTGCTGCCTCAAACGGTTCCGCGATCGCGATCAGTTCTGCGCCATCGACAGAAGCAATTGCGCGGGCATGCACCTGACCAATACGGCCAGCGCCAAGGACAGCAAAACGTAGGCTCATTCTTTCCTCCGGTTCCGGACGCTCGCCGGAAACTAATGTGGGTCGTGTCGGACCTCTACCGCGTTGAACAACCTGCGGAAGGGGTCTGGATCTCAGTTTTGTATTTAACAGCATAGTCTACCTAAATCGTTTCAGAAAAGGTCAACTTTGACATGAGTCTTAGCACAGGCAGCGATCTATCCGCCGCCTGTGACAGTGACTAGGCGACGCTGACTTTTGCACGCAGCGCCGTCAATGGAGCACGCCATTTTCAGGTCAAAAATGACGTTTTTCTGCAGACTCCAAATGACGTATTTACGTCATTACAGCATCTCTGGAAGAACAATCCGTGGCTCCAAAAAATGTTGACTTGCGGTGTCATCCAAATGTCCCGCGCTCTCTGAAATCATCAATCCGATCAGGTCGCTGCACAATTGCGGAAGGGGCGTCCCAATTACCATGGTGACGTAGCCGTCCAACAAACCCGCACGACTTTCAGCGGTCAATTCGTTCACCACCAACTGCACTTGTCCCGGCTCTGACGCCTCGCGCATCGCAGCAATAGCGCCCTCCATACCGCCACCCGCGACATAGATTCCGCGCAGATCTGGATAACGCTCGATCAAATCGAGCGTCGCTTCATAGGTCACTTGCCGCGCTTCCAAGTTCACCAAAGTGTCCACAACAGTAAACTCAGACGCATTTTCACGGACATATCCACGGAACCCAACCTCACGAAGATCATGGCCGTGCCAGCGGTTTCCGCCGACGAAAATCGCCAACCGACCAGGTAGTTTTGCGGAATGCGTCAGCATCCACGCCGCACTCCGCCCCACCTTCATATTGTTTATTCCCAGATAGTTACGACGAAGTCCCTGCGCAAAGTCGTTGAGCAAAGAGAACGTAGGCACACCTTTTTGGCGCAACTCCTCAACGACCTGATTTAGCTTTTGATGATTGACGGCAGTGCAGGCCAACGCATCAACCCGTTCGCCCACCGACTGGATCAACTCTGCGAATTCTTCGGGTGACTGGGATTGTGCAAAACGGATTATCGCGTGACCCCGAACATCCGTCCGCGCGGCAATGGCCTGCTCAATCTCGCGCGCAAAATTCTGATAAAACTCGTGCTTTTCCTTCACCAAAACAAAACCAAATTTCTTTTCTGGCGCGACAGTATTCAGACGGTGATCGAAAAGCCCACGGGCATGGTAGCCAATGCGGTGCGCCGCATCCGCGATACGGCGCAGCGTGTCTTCGCGAACAACCGCCCGACCATTCAACGCACGATCCACGGTGGTGACACTCACCCCAGCTTCACGCGCAACATCTTTGACAGTCGGACGATTGCTCATTTTGGTTTCCCTCACTCTATTGGCGATAAGCGGTGAGGGATTGAGATTAAAACGTCAACAGGAAACGCAAAAATGATGTAAAAACGTCATACCACTCAAGACTCACTTCAACCCGTTCAGAAAGGTCTCATATTCGTCGTCTTTGATCGTTACCGAATGCTCCGCTACAGAATAGGCGCAGGTATCGACAACTGCCTTAAACAGGCAAAGCGACCCTCGATGAACCAAACCTTCCAACGGGCCCGCAAATCTTGGACCCGTTGCTGTATTTGCCCGGGTCCGTTTGACATGACTGATCATGATGACGCGCGTTGGCATTTTGGCAAAATGCAGAGCATCTCATACAGTAGGTTCGCCCCAATCAGCGCAGTGTTTCCGCTTGGATCATAAGGCGGGGACACCTCAACAAGGTCACCACCAACAACATTCAGCCCCGCACAGCCGCGGATCAGTTCCAATGCTTGCCATGTCGTTAGACCCCCGATTTCAACTGTCCCCGTACCCGGCGCAAAGGCTGGGTCAAGGCTATCGATATCATAGGTTATATAGGTCGGCGTATCGCCAATCTCTTTGCGAATACGGTTGATCAACGGTTTAAGAGACTGTCCCCAGCATTCTTCGGCCTGAACAACAGTCCAGCCCTGCCGACGCGACCAATCAAAATCGTCAGCAGCATAGCCCGTACCCCTCAAACCGATCTGATAGACCTTTTCATTGTTCAAAAGGCCCTCATCAAAGGCGCGGCGGAACGGCGTCCCGTGGGCGATCTTTTCGCCGAACATCTCGTCGTTGATGTCAGCGTGGGCATCGATGTGGATCAGCGCAACAGGGCCGTGCTTTTCAGCGATGGCTTGCAGCACGGGATAGGTCAGCGTGTGGTCACCGCCGAGGGTCAGTGGCACGACATCATGCTTTAGCAAATCACGATAAAAGTCCGCGATGCGCTTGACCGTGTCCTTGAGGTCGAACGTATTGATCGGAACGTCACCAATATCGCCGACCTGCATGTGATCAAACGGCGCCGCGCCAGTCGCCATATTGTAAGGCCTCAGCATGCTCGATTCAGCGCGGATCTAACGAGGACCAAACCGAGTGCCCGACCGATTGGATGCACCCATGTCCATCGGAATGCCAACGAAACATGCGTCTAGCCCGCTTGTATCGTCGCACGCAGGCAACCGCATCATTGTGACTGGGCCGCCGAAACGAGGAACCTCATTCCCACCAAGGGGCTGATTATATTTATGGTCCACGCTGCCTCCTGAGGGTTTTGTCAAAACCCTAGCCACTCACTCTGCGCGGCTCAAGACAGTTAAGTCGGACGGCTTGCCCATTACTCTCTACACAAGCAACACCGACTCTAATCATTGAAGCTTCGTGGGCTAGGACCGCGAAAACCCGCGGTCCTATTTTTGGATGAACAGACCTTACAGAAGTTCAACAGCCAGCGCTGTCGCCTCGCCACCGCCGATGCAAAGCGACGCAACGCCTTTCCTCAGACCACGGGCCTGAAGCGCCGCGATAAGCGTGACGACGATCCGCGCGCCCGAACATCCAATAGGATGGCCCAAGGCACAGGCACCGCCGTTTACGTTCACCTTTGCATCATCAAGCCCAAGATCGCGGATGGCGGCCATGGCTACGACGGCAAAGGCTTCGTTGATTTCAAAGAGGTCGACATCATCCACGCTCCAGCCGACTTGGGTCAAAACCTTTTGGATCGCAGGGATTGGGGCCGTAGTGAACAGCGACGGCGCTTGCGCATGGCCCGCGTGTCCATGGATGACAGCGATCGGCGTAAGGCCCATCGCGTCGGCTTGCGATTTGCGCATCAGAACCAACGCAGCAGCACCGTCCGAAATTGACGAAGAGTTCGCCGCAGTCACAGTGCCGCCGTCACGGAACGCAGGCTTCAATGTTGGGATTTTTTCCGGACGGGCACGACCGGGTTGTTCATCTGTCGTTACATCACCGACCGCGACGATCTCACCGTCAAACGCACCCGTTTCAATCGCAGTCTTTGCGCGATCCAAAGACCGAAGCGCATAAGCGTCCTGCTCCTCACGCGTGAACCCATAGGTGTCGGCACATTCTTCTGCAAAGGTACCCATTGCGCGGCCTTTATCATAGGCATCCTCAAGCCCATCGAGGAACATATGGTCCATAACCTTGCCATGACCCGCGCGATACCCTGTCCGCGCTTTTTCCAAGAGATACGGCGCGCCCGACATGCTCTCCATTCCACCTGCGACGACGATATCAGACGATCCCGCCTTGATCATGTCGTAGGCGTTCATAATCGCCTGCATGCCCGAACCACACACCTTACCCACGGTCTGACAGCGCACATCCAATGGCAGACCAGCACCCATAGACGCCTGACGCGCTGGCGCTTGACCCAAACCAGCAGGCAACACATTCCCCATGATGACCTGATCGACCTTATCAGCACCAATGCCTGCGCGGGCAACAGCGCCCGCAATGGCGCTCGCTCCCAGATCAGGTGCCGCGATTTTGGACAAACTGCCCATAAAGCCGCCCATCGGTGTGCGGGCCATACTTACGATGACGATCGGGTCCATGAGATGTCCTTTTCTAGTCTGTCCAAATTTGCGCCATGTTGGTGTCCTTCATCGCCCAAGTCTAGGCCCCTGCCCCGATCTGTGACAGCCCGTCGCGGCAGGCCGCAGCGCGCAACATTCTCAACGCCAGACCACATTGCACCGTTGTAGCAACACAGCCATCGCGCTACGAATTTAGCAAAGAGATACACAACGTCACTACGCTATTGCGCTGCTGATTTTCATAGCCGGAGACTACCCATGACCACCTCTTTCAAGCAGCGACTTCAGACGCCCGCGATGATCCCTGCCGCTTGGGTCGAACTGGGTAGCCCAGACATCGCCGAAATCCTCGTGCGACACGGATGGGACACCATCATCGTAGACGGAGAACACGGTCGTGGCGAACTGGAAGATTGGGTAAACGTCTCCCGCGCAATCGAAGCCTGCGGCGGCACGGCCATCCTGCGCCTTCCCGAAGGAAACGATACGCTGATCAAACGCGCACTCGACCGCGGGTTCCGAAACTTCATCGTCCCGATGGTCAACACCCGCGCGCAAGCCGAACAGGTCGTGTCTGCGTTTTATTATCCGCTCAAAGGCCACCGTGGTTATGCGGCCTCTATGGTACGCGGATCACATTGGGGCGCTCGACCAGACTACGGCCTTGTGGACTCTTTCAATGAGATCACGATCATCATCCAGTGCGAACATGTTGATGCAGTGAATGACATCGACGACATCATGTCGGTTGAAGGCATCGACATGATCTTTATCGGACCGAACGACCTTGGAGCGTCCGCGGGTCATCTCGAACATCTGGATCACCCAGAGGTGCTGGCCCTGCTCGAAACGATCGAAGCCGCAGCGAAACGCCATAACATGCCGCTCGCGACGGTACCCAGCGCGGGACGCGGCTGGAAGCAACTCGATGCCCTTGGGTATCGTTTGGTCGCCGGTGTGAACGACGTCTCGATGCTGGTCGAAAGCGCACATCGAAACTTGACCGAAGCCACCGGTCAAATCCTAACGCCGACCAAAGCCTACTGATTTCAGAATACACCTTTTCAGATGGCAACGGCGCTCTACCTATATCGCGTATTGGTTGATCAAAGAGCCGTTGCCGCGCATGTTTCATTTGATTTCTGCAATCGTCCTCTTAGCTGGACCCGCAATGGCCCACGACACGGTCCAGACTGCGGGTCTACCCAATCCCGTGATGATCGGCGAGGCCAGTCTGGGCCTAATCGGCATCACCGCTTATGATGCCCGCCTTTATACACCGTCTGGCGCAGCCTTTGATTGGGCCGCACCGATGGCGTTAGAGCTGGACTACAAACGCGGGTTTTCGGCTCAAGATTTGATAGGCGGCACCGAAGCCGAATTGCGCCGTATTGAAGGGGACCGCGACGACATTCCAACTGTCATATCGGTCCTATCAGAATGCTTCTATGATGTCGGAAAAGGCGACAGCTACCTAGCCGTCGGGCAAACGCCAGATCAGGTCGAACTGTGGCGCAATGGCAGAAAGACCTGCACCATCACCTATCCTGATATTCGTAAACGGTTCCTCTCTATTTGGCTGTCAGATGACAGTCGGTTCACCTCTCTGTCGAGAAAGCTACGCGGACTATGAATGGCTATTGGCGTGTTAGCCTCTTTGCAATGATGCTCGCCTCGGCGGGGTTGCCAATTTACATCCACCTGCCCCGCTTTGCCGCAGTAGACTTGGGCCTCAATCTAGCGACGGTCGGGGCTATTGTTATGGGCATCCGCATCTTTGACTTTGCCCAAGACCCAATCCTCGGCCGCATCATTGACCATTGGCGCGGCCCTCGCCGAAGGCTTGCAGCCATCGCACTGGGAATGATGGCGCTCGGTTTTGTGCTCTTGTTTTCTGTGGCGCCTGTTTTCGATGCGCGCCTCTGGTTGATCGCAACCTTGGTGCTCGTGTTTTCGGGCTACAGCTTTGGTGCGATCCTTTTATACGGCGATAGTGCAGCGCTTGCTGGATCGGCAGATCCCAAAGCCCAACTTCGTCTCGCCACCTACCGTGAAGTGGGACTGATCGCGGGGGTCATCTTTGCAGCCGTGGGACCAGTTGTGCTGAGCGATGGTTTTAGACTTTTCGGCTGGGCCCTCGCGGGTCTGATTTTACTTTCCTACCTCGCGACGAGAAACCTATGGGATCGGCCAACCACAACCCCGGTCCCTTTTGACATCCGCAAGCTATTGATGGCAGGCGGTGGTTGGCTTCTCCTCCTCGCAGTCGTAAACAGCCTGCCCGTCGCCATAACTTCGACCCTATTTCTGTTCTTCGTTGAAGATCGGCTGATGCTCCCTAGTTGGTCAGGTGGATTGCTGATCTTGTTCTTTGCTGCGTCCGGCCTCGCCATCCCTTTCTGGAGCCGCCTCGCCCGTCACTTTGGCGTCCGTCCTGTCTTGCTGAGCGCTATGCTCCTGTCCGTATCAGCTTTCATTGGAACGGCGTTCTTGAGTATTGGTGATGCAATCCCCTTTGCCATCATCTGCATCGCGTCAGGCGCAGCGGTTGGCGCTGAGCTGGTGATCTTACCCGCTGTTTTTGCATCCCTCTTGGGTCGCGCAGGGATTGCGACAGGCCAATCGTTCGGACTGTGGTCTTTTGCAACGAAGCTATCTCTGCCATTGGCGGCAGTGATGGTTTTACCTGCCCTTGATGTCGTCGGGTTTGTTCCTGCAGGCGACAACTCTGACATCGCCCTCGACAGACTTACCTTGCTTTACGCCGTGCTACCCTGCGCCCTAAAAATCATCGCAGCAGGGACACTTTTGATCATGCCAAGGCACGTCACCAATCCGCCGCTAGACTAAAAAGGGCGGCACCAACTGGGCCGCCCATTGTCATTTTATGCCTCAGCCGTCTCAGTGATCACTTCGGCGAATTTGGTAAAGAACGCACCCGCGAGCTTCTTAGCCGTGCCTTGGATCAAACGACTACCAAGCTGGGCAAGCTTGCCACCAATCTCGGCCTTCGCCTCGTAGGTCAGCATGGTCTTACCGTCGACTTCAGTCAGCGTCACATCCGCGCCGCCTTTGGCGTGGCCCGCGGCACCACCTTTCCCCTGCCCCGTCAGCGAAAACGCATCTGGGGCACCCGATTTATCAAGCGTTACGTTACCACTAAACTTTGCCTTCACGGGCCCGATTTTCAGAACCACTTTGGCTTCAAGTTCAGTGTCAGAATGCTGAATCAATTCCTCACAGCCTGGAATACATTGCTTGAGGATCTCTGGATCGTTCAAGGCGGCATAAACGCGATCTTTGGGGGCATCGATCAGAATTTCGTCTTTGAGTTCCATCAGTGTGTCCTTCTCAACAACAGGGGAATTTCACGGTCGCCAAAACTGCCGCCTGTTCTGGCGTCAGAGGGCGAGGTTTCACGGCATCTACCAACCGCTGAAGGGTGGTTTTCTCGGTCGGGGTCGGATCAGACATTGTCGTCCTCCATCCGATGTTTTGCGCGGCGCAATTGCGTCAGCTGGGCAAGGATCGACAGGGCGATCTCGTCTGGTGTGACCGCATCAATCGCGAGACCCGCTGGGGCTTGAACACGGCTCAAAACAGTCTCTGTTACACCTGAACTTTGCAATTTTTCAGACAGCGAGGCCCACTTCTTGCGGCTCGCTACAAAGGCGATGTGTTCGGCATCCGTTGCCAACGCAGCCGTCAGCGCAGCCATGTCGTCTTTGCCTTGGGTGGCCACAACGATCATGCGACGTGCGCCCTGCGGCAGCGGTTTAGCCCCGTCCTCTGACGTCACGGTTTCGACCGACCATTGAAACCGCGGCGCGAGGCTGGCGAGCGCACGTGCGACAGGCGACACGCCGTAAATGAACAGTTCAGGCATCGGCAAAACGGGCTCCACAAAGATATCGAGCGACCCTTTGGACGGGCATCCATTGCGGGCGTACCGTACGCCATTCACCTCTGACCCTGCCTCAACCGACAGATCAGCCAGCACTTCGGCGGGGGCTAAAGAGATCAACTGAGGATCGCCCAGCTCCAGCGCCTTGATCGCCGCTTTGGTCAGGGCAGAACGGACACATCCGCCGCCAATCCAGCCCTCAATGATCTGGCCCTCGTGGTTCAGGATCGCCTTCGCACCGGGTTTCGCTGCCGTCAGCCCGACCGTTCGAATGACGGTCGCGATGGCGTAGGGTTCGCCCCGCTCGGACAGCGATTGTGCGAGGTCTTGTAACGTCGTGTCAGAGAATTTAGCGGTCATCATAGGCGCATTAACTCCGGTTCGAGGGCTGCAAAATCGGCCAGCCTATTGGCTGGACGAAAGAGATCAACGTAGGGAAGCGCAGCAGCCATGCCTGCTGCAACGGGCTCGTAATCCTTCCACCCTTTCAATGGGTTGAGCCAGATCACCTTGCAGCCGCGCTTCTTCAAAAGGCGCATCGCCTCGCCCAATTCATCGGCAGAGCCAGTATCGTAACCGTCCGACAGGATCATCACGACCGTCCGACCGTCCACAAATTTACGGGCATAGGTCCGTGCGAATTGCATGAGGGACGCGCCGATTTTTGACCCCCCGCCAAAACCATCGGCGAGCACAGACAGACGCCCCAATGCCCGCAATGGATCACGGTCGCGCAGAGCCTCGGCGATCCGCACAAGACGGGTGTGAAACAGATAGGCATCCGCCGTATCATCCGACCGCATCAGCCCCGCGATGAAGGCCAGAAACACCTGCGCATAAAGCGTCATCGACCCCGACACATCGCAAATCGCCACGATCTTTTGCGGCCGATCAGGGCGGGATTTCTTGGGCAACCGAATGGGCTCGCCGCCCGTCTGGAGGCTCTGCCGAATAAGCTTGCGGAAATGGATACGATCACCCTTTTGCGCAGCTTTGCGCCGCCGAGACCTGCGATGCCGCAAGGCAATTCCAAGCCTGCGGGCGATCTCTTCGGCCTCGCGGATGTCGTCGGTTTGCACGACATTACGCAGGTCGCGCTTCATCTTTTGGCGCAGGGTCGAGGCGACGAGTTTACCTTCGCCATCGGAATCCGCTTCGCCATCTGATCCGTCGGGGGCGGTGGCCTCTCCCCTGCCACCGCCCGCCTGTTCGCCCTCAGCCGAGCGCGAAGAATGAACGTTATCCGACAGGGTGTTGAGCGATGGCATAACCCGCTCTTTCACCTTGCCCCCGTTCATCCAGAAACTATCGAAAAGGTCATCGAACCGCGCGTTTTCTTCGGCACAACCCGTCAGAACCGCCTTGAGCGCACAGCGCGATTGGGTCGGGTTATGGGCATCAACCTGTGTCAAAGCCGTCAGCGCAGCCTCGGCCTCGCTCACCCCGACGCGCAGCCCGTTGTCCCGTAGATGCGCCATGAACCCTGCCATCCGCGCAGAAGGCCCAGCATCGCGGCCAGAGAATTTCGTGACCCGCGTCATGCTGCCTTCCCCGCGAGCCGCTGGGTGATCTCGGTCGTGATGTTAAAGCGGTCGCTCTCTGTTTTCAAAAGCGTCGCCATCGTCGCCTGCAGGATCACAGGATCATGGGTTAGGTCATTCACGCCAAGCCCGATCAGAGCCGCCGCGAAGTCGAGCATTTCTGCAATGCCGGGCGTCTTTTCCAATTGCTCTTTGCGCAGGCTCTGAACAAAACCGATGATCTGATTGGCAAGCTGCGCCTCGACATCTGGACAGCGCGCCTTGAGGATCGACAGTTCAGTCTGGCGGTCGGGATAACCGACATGCGCATAGAGGCAGCGCCGCCGCAGAGCATCCGACAGGTCCCGCGTGCCATTGGCCGTCAGGATCACGATAGGGCGCGATTGGGCTGTAATAGTGCCTAATTCGGGGATCGTGATTTGAAAATCCGATAGGATTTCGAGGAGGAACGCCTCAAACTCTTCGTCCGCGCGGTCGATTTCATCGACCAGCAAAACAGGCGCCTTATCCTGACGGATCGCGGCTAAGAGTGGGCGTTCTAGCAGGAACTCTTCGGAAAATATCCGTGCTTCTACCTCTTTCGCTGTGCCACCTTCAGCGGCAGCGCGGATCGAGAGAAGCTGCTTTTGGTAATTCCATTCATAGATGGCTTGTGACGCATCCAGCCCTTCATAGCACTGAAGGCGGATCAGTTTCGTGTCTTGGACCGCGGCCAACACCCGCGCGATCTCTGTCTTGCCGACACCTGCCGCCCCTTCGAGCAGTAGCGGACGACCAAGGGCGAGCGCCAAATGAACGGCCATCGCCAGATCATCAGAGGCAACATATCCCTGTACCGCCATAGCGGTTTTGAGTGCGGTGCAATCCATGACTTCAACCCATCAAAGGTGGGCCACCCCATGACAGGGCAGCCCGTTCCGTTTTAGCCGTGCAGACCGAGCTTGTTCGCCGTCTGCCAAATCCGCCAATGGTCATGCGGCATGTGGGTGTGACGGTTGCCAAACGCACGGAACGCATCGTTCACAGCGTTCGAGAAGCACGGAACACCACCGACGTGCGGGCTTTCGCCCACGCCCTTGGCACCGATTGGATGATGCGGCGACGGAGTGACGGTGTGGTCGGTTTCGTAGTTAGGCACTTCCCATGCGGTTGGCAGGAAGAAGTCCATCAACGTCCCCGTTTTCACGTTGCCCATGTCGTCGTAGGCGATCTCTTGGCCCAGTGCGACGGCGAGGGCTTCGGTCAAACCACCGTGCACCTGACCTTCGATGATCATCGGGTTGATACGGGTGCCGCAGTCATCCAGCGCATAGAAGCGGCGGATGGTCTGGACGCCAGTGTCCACGTCGATATCCATGACGCAGACGTAGGCACCGAACGGGTAAGTCATGTTCGGCGGATCGTAGTAGCTGACAGCCTCTAAGCCTGGTTCAACACCTGGAATGGCCTGATTGTAAGCCGCGTAGGCGATTTCCTTCATGGTCTTGAACCGTTCAGGCGCGCCTTTCACGACAAAGCGGTCAATGTCCCACTCAAGGTCGTCGTCATGCACCTCAAGGAGGTACGCCGCGATCATCTGCGCTTTCGCACGGATTTTCCGACCAGCAAGAGCGGTTGCCGCACCTGCCACTGGGGTCGAACGGGACCCGTAGGTGCCCAGACCATATGGCGCGGTGTCGGTATCACCTTCTTCGATGGTGATGCTATCCGCTGGCAAACCAATCTCGGACGCGAGGATCTGCGCAAAGGTTGTTGCGTGACCCTGACCCTGCGAAATGGTGCCCAGACGCGCAATCGCGGACCCTGTTGGGTGGATGCGGATTTCGCAGCTATCGAACATCCCCATACCGAGGATATCGCAGTTCTTCACAGGTCCTGCCCCGACGATCTCCGTAAAGAAGGACAGGCCAATGCCCATGAGCGAACGGGTTTCACCGCGTTTGAACGCCTCAACCCGTTCGGCCTGCTCTTTGCGCAGCCCTTCGTAATCGACCGCCTTCAGCGCCTTATCCCATGCGGTGTGATAATCGCCCGAGTCATATTCCCAGCCGAGAGCCGACTGATACGGGAACTGGTCTTTCTTGATAAAGTTGATGCGACGCAGCTCTGCCGCATCCATATTCAACTCAATCGCGAGGACTTCGATCATGCGTTCGATGAAATAGACCGCTTCGGTCACACGGAATGAACAACGGTAGGACACGCCACCCGGTGCTTTGTTCGTGTAGACACCATCAACCGCGAGGTAAGCGGTCGGGATGTCGTAGGACCCCGTGCAGATGTTCATAAAGCCTGCGGGGAACTTGGTCGGGTCCGCACAAGCGTCGAACGCGCCGTGGTCAGCGGTCACGTGGCAATGAAGGCCAGTGATTTTGCCGTCCTTGGTCGCTGCGATCTTACCCGTCATCCAGTAGTCGCGGGCAAAGGCCGTGGACATGAGGTTTTCCATACGGTCCTCGATCCACTTCACAGGCTTACCCGTTACGATGGATGCAACGATCGAACAGACGTAGCCCGGATAAACGCCCACTTTGTTACCAAAGCCGCCGCCGATGTCGGGGGAAATCACACGGATGTTGTGCTCTTCGATACCCGACAGAAGGGACGCCACGGTCCGCACGACGTGCGGTGCTTGGAACGTGCCCCAAACGGTGAGCTTGCCGTTCACCTTGTCCATCGACGCGACCGAACCGCAGGTTTCCAGCGGGCACGGGTGCGTGCGGTGATAATACATGGTTTCGGTCGCGACGACTTCGGCCTTGTCGATCACGTCGTTGGTTGCGGCCTCTTCGCCTGCTTCCCATGTAAAGATGTGGTTGTGATGCTTACGCGGACCATGCGCGCCTTCCTTCTGGTCGGCGATGTCCTCGCGCAGAACAATATCAGATTGCAGCGCCTCGAACGGGTTCACAATCACGGGCAGTTCTTCGTAATCGACCTCGACCAATTCGACCGCGTCAGCCGCGATAAAGCGGTCTTTGGCGACGACAAAGGCAACCTCTTGCCCTTGGAACAGAACTTTACCGTCGGCCAGAACCATCTGTTTGTCGCCCGCAAGGGTCGGCATCCAGTGAAGGTTCAGAGGCGCAAGGTCAGCCGCTGTCAGAACAGCAATCACACCTTCGAGCGCCATTGCCTTGGACGTATCAATGGATTTCACGCGAGCGTGGGCATAGGGCGAACGAACGAAATCGCCGTGCAGCATGCCGGGCAGTTTCACGTCGTCGACGTAGTTGCCCTTGCCTTGGGTGAAACGCGCGTCCTCAACCCGCTTGCGCGAGCAACCCATGCCCTTGAGCTTGGCGGAACGCTCTACTTGATCTTCGTTCAGGTCTTTCATTCTGCGGCCTCCTTCGCGGCGTTCAGCTCGCTTGCAGCGGCAAGGATGGATTTCACGATGTTCTGGTAGCCCGTGCAGCGGCAGATGTTCCCTGCCATGCCAAAGCGAACCTCTTCTTCAGTCGGGTTCGGGTTTTCTTCGAGCAGTTTGGACGCCCGTGTGATCATCCCCGGTGTGCAGTAACCGCACTGAAGCCCGTGGTGTTCACGAAACGCTTCTTGCAGGACGTGCATGTTGTCGGGGCCGCCCAGACCTTCGATGGTGGTGATGTCTGCGCCGTCAGCTTGGGCGACGAACATGGTGCAGGCTTTGACCGACTTACCGTTGATGGTGACGGTGCAAGCGCCACAATGGGACGTTTCGCAGCCGATGTGCGGGCCCGTGATGTTCAGGCGTTCGCGCAGCGTGTAGATCAACAGTTCGCGCGGTTCGGCTAGAAACTCGTGGCCCTCGCCGTTCACGTTGAGTTTGATGTGCATCTTGTTTGACATGGGTCTCTCCTTACGCGCGGTCCCAAGCGCGGGTGATCGCGCGAGTGAGGATGATGCCGGCCACATGGCGTTTGAACGCAACGGGCCCGCGGTTGTCTTCGGTCGGGTCGATGTCATCGAGCATCGCGTTAACGGCGGCCTTCACCGCGTCTGCATCGCAAGCGGTGCCGATGATCGCGTTGGCAGCAGCTTCGGACCACACGGGCACGTCGCTGAGGTTCGTCATCGCGATAGACGCGCTCGACACCTTGCCGCCTTCGGTTTGGATGGTGACGGCAGCGGCAGCGGTGGCGTAGTCGCCGATCTTGCGCTTCTGCTTTTCGTAAGAATACCCACCCGACGGCGCGTCAAAGCTGATCGCGGTGAGAACTTCGTCCTCTTCGCGTGCAGTGACATATGCTGCCTCGTAGTAGTCACGCGCCGCAACATCGCGGGTGCCATCCGGACCGACCAAGTGCAGCGTCGCATCAAGGCACTGCATCAGACCTGGCATGTCGTTGCCAGGGTCGCCGTTCGCGACGTTGCCACCGACGGTGCCCATGTACCGCACCTGCGGGTCCGCGATCTGCAATGAGGTTTCGCGCATGATCGGCGCTACTTTCGCCAGTTCTGCGTGGTTGATGATATCATGCTGCGTGACCATCGAACCGATGGTGACGCGTGACCCGTTGATGGAAATCCCGCGCAGACTTTCGATCGACTGAAGGTCGATGAGGTGCGGCACCTCTGCCATACGGAGTTTCATCATCGGAATGAGGCTATGCCCACCGGCCAACACACGAGCGTCGTCACCGTGCTCTTTCAAGAGCGCGATGACCCCGTCCATGTCGGATGGTCGATGGTAATCGAATGAGGCTGGAATCATTAGAGGCCCTCCCTGCCGGCAATGATCAGATGAGAGTAGACTGCATACCGAAGCACACCGCCGTCAGCGGTTCGTCAGCGAAAAACGAGGGAATTTTCACGAAATGCGAATAGGCCCGCACGAAATGCGAAAGCGTTAAACGCCTAAAACGTCACGCACAGGTTTGAGCTGTGAACGGCTCACGGGAACTTTGGGCAGCTCGGGCAAATTGAAGTAACAGACGCCTGTGTCCTTTAGCCGTTCGAAACCAGTGACCATCGCGGGGTTCACCAGATAGCTACGGTGGGTCTTAATAAAGTTCGAATTTGCGAGACGTTTCGTGGCATCCGCAATCGACCACGCACAAAAGAACTGGCCCGACTTGGTGTAGATGTAGGTGTAGTGCCCTTCAGCCCGAATAGCCGCCACATTCGACGCATCGATGAACTGCGTGCGACCCTCTTGTTCGTAGGGGATCTGGCGGGTTGCGATGGGTGCGGGCGTTGGCGCCTCTTCAACTTGCGGCGCCTCAACAGGCTCTGCAACCGCCACAGTTTCCGTCGGCAAGAACGTCGTCGTCGACAGCAAGAACGCTCCGCAAAGCGCAAAGCTGGACAGAACAACGCCAATCGCCAAAGTCTCGTTCCCGATCATAGGACCGACCTGTGACGGCACCAACATCTGAACAAAGTTCGTTCCCGCAATCGCAACGAAATGCACGCCACAGACGGCAAAACCAAACACCACAGTGCCCAGTAAGATGTTCCGCCGATTGCGCCGACCGTAGGCAATGCCAAAGGCGATCACACTCAGCACACAGGACGCCACGATCGAAATCCCGATCCCAAGCGGCGTATAAACCGCACGACACAATTCGAGCGCTGCCATGCCAATGTAATGCATTGCCCCGATCCCGACGCCAACGATCACACCTGCAAGCAACAACTTTGCCCGTGTGCGTCTACCAAAATGCAGGATCAAAAGCGCCGTGCCGACCACAAGGATCGCGACCAAAGCAGAAGTCAGCGTCACCGCCGCATCATAGTAAAACACGAACGGCAACTGCAGCCCCAGCATCGCAACAAAGTGCATCGACCAAATGCCGCCCCCCAGCGCAATCGATGCAAATGAAATCGCGATTTTGCGCTGCGTGTAGGAATAAGTAGACAACCCGTTGGTCAGGCTCAGGCCCGTAAAACCCGCCATCAGCGCCACCGCGAACGATGCCACTATCAGCCATAGGTTATGAGAAAACTCTACGAACTCCATACGAACGACAGTCAGCCTCCCTTCCAACTGGTTCTATTTGTGCCCCATGACGGCGGGGTGACCAAACAGGCGTCAACCTAAGGCAAATTTTAAATTTGTCCCGTTATTTATTGATAACGTCGATTAGCCCTTGTCCCACAACAGTTTGCGCTTTTCTGCCATACGTTCACGCTGATCACGGTCGTGGCCCAAACGAAACGAGGTCTCGACGAAATCAATATGGGCGCGAGCCGCGGCCTCTGCGGCGATGGGATCGCTGGCAAAAATCGCCTCCGCAATAGCCTTGTGTTGTTCGAGCAGCCGATCGCCCGCAGTATCAATCGTGCGCAGGAAATTGCGGTTATAGAACACCCCTCTACGAGTCAAATCATAGATCGACGCCATCATATGGATGAGCGTGGAATTGTTGCTCGCATCCGCTACGGCAGAGTGGAAACTGATATCCGCAACCTTTGACGCTTCTAGGTCTTGATCCTCATGCGCCCTCACCATGCGATCCAAGATCGACGCGATAATGTCTTTATCAGTCTGGGTCGCCCGCTGTGCTGCCAACCGCGCGGCAAAGGCTTCCTGTTCACGGCGATACTCCAGATAATCGTAGAACGCCGCAGGGTGCCGCGCATAAAGATCGAGGAACGCGGGCGTCATTGCGGTGCCAGTTAGCTGCGCGATAAACGACCCTTCGCCATGGCGAACAATCAGCAACCCTTCGTCTTCAAGCTGCTTCAGGGCTTCACGCAATTTTGGCCGCGACACCTCTAGCCGTTCAGCCATTTCGCGTTCGGACGGCAGCCGCGCGCCCTCTTTGAGGATGCCATTCACGATCATCGTTTCGATCTGATGGACCACCGCGTCAGCCACCGAATCGTGAGAAATCGGTTCGAATAATGCGCTCTGCTTCACCATTGAACGGCCCCTCCTCAACTTCAGAGCTAAAGTAGAGAGGTAAGTTATATTTTCCAGCCTAAAATTCAAGCAGCCTCCGCCGGCACTCCTTACCCGCCGTCCTTTGCCGTTGTAATTTCGTGAGAAATTCACCGCTCGCAGGTCGTCAGACATCCGAACAGAACAAACTTTTATGGAAGTTTACTGACCTACAATTCTCTCCGATTGCCATCAGTGGTAAATTTTATTGTTGACTGTATGCAGAGGTATATTGTCTTTACCACTCTATCCCATTCGGCGCCAGCGGCCCGAGTGTCGACAGTTTAAATGGAGGAGAGACAATGAATAAATTCACCGCACTCGCTGTATCCGCTTTGGTACTCGCAGCGCCCGCCGCAATGGCAGAAGACGACCCAATCCTGCTCAAAACCCCTGTTGCGTTTAACACCGCCCTTCCGGGTCTCGGCTCGCCGATCCCACGCGTTGCTGAACAGCTTGAACTGATGTCGGGCGGTAGCCTGCGGATGCGCGTCTATGAGCCGGGTGAACTGGTTCCGCCGTTCGAAATCCTCGAAGCTGTCTCGACAGGCAAAATCAACTCTGGCTACACCACTGCCGGTTACTGGGCGGGCTCGATCCCAGCGGCACCGCTGTTCTCGGCTGTTCCGTTCGGCCCCGAAGCTGGCGAATACATGGCGTGGCTCTACTACGGCAACGGCATGACCCTTTATCAGCAGATGTATGATGATGCTGGCTACAACGTTCACGTTCTGCCTTGCGCAATAACCGCACCTGAAACCTCGGGCTGGTTCGCAAACGAAGTTAACTCGCCCGAAGATCTGCAAGGTCTGAAAATGCGCTTCTTCGGCCTCGGCGGTGAAGTCATGCAGAAACTCGGCGTTGCGACCTCGCTGCTGCCGGGTGGTGAAATCTTCTCGGCTCTGGAAAACGGTGCAATCGACGCAACCGAATTCTCGCTGCCCGCCGTGGACACCCGTCTCGGCTTCTACAAACTGGTGAAGTTCAACTACTTCCCGGGTTGGCACCAGCAAGCTACCGTCTTTGAACTTCTGATCAACGGCGACACTTGGAACGAAGCGTCGGACACCCAGCGCGCAATCATCGAAAGCGCTTGTAAAGCATCCATGGCTGACTCCTTTGCAGAAGGCGAAGCGATGCAGTTCTCGGTCATGATGGACAACGTCGAAAACAACGGCGTCGAAATCCGTCAGTGGAACCAAGAGATGCTCGACACCTTCAAGGCTGGTTGGGAAGAAGTCGCTGCAGAACAAGCTGCAAACGACGAATTCTTCGCAGCAGTTCTGGCTGACATGAACGAGTTCCGCGAAGGCTACCAGATCTGGAAAGAAAACGCGTTCTTGCCGCGGTAAGTCACAATCGTGGGAGGGTCGAGGAGGCCCTCCCACACCACATCTCCGAACAATTCTACGGGGTCACTGACCCTTTTCCGCACGTTTCCAAGGAGGAGGAACCATGTCGAATACTATCCATTCGTCCGAAGACCCCGTTGAGGTTTATGAAACCCTTCAAGAGCACCCCGACCGCGACATTCAGCCGATTGCAAACGCGCTAGACAGCGTTGTGAAAAGCGTCGGTTTGGTCGTGATGTGGACCAACGTTCTGCTGATCCTCGCGATCGTGACGCAGGTTGCCTTCCGCTACGTGCTAAACCAGAACTTCCCACAACTCGATGAAATCCAATGGCATTTCTACGGGTTGGTGACGATGATCGGCATTTCCTTTGCCCTCGTGACCGATAGCCACGTGCGTGTGGACGTGCTGCACATGCAGGTGTCCCGCCGTGGTCAGCGCGTGATCGAAGTCATCGGCATCCTCTGCCTTTTGTTCCCGTTCATCTATCTGATGATCGACCAAGGCTACGACTATTTCTACGAGAGCTTCCGCGTTGACGAACGGTCCTCTAGCCCCTTGGGTCTGCCGTATCGGTGGGCGTTTAAAGCGATCATCCCGATCAGCTTCTGCCTTCTGGCGCTCGCTGCGGTCGCACGTCTGATCCACGACATTCACGCGCTTTGGATGAACTACGCAGACGAACGCGAAGGCGGCAGCCTCCGCACCATCCTCGTCACCCTCGTTATCTTTATCGCGGTCACTGTCGCGCTGACGTTCCTTGTCAAATACACCGAGGAAAAGCTCGTTATCGCGATGTTCCTGACCTTCATCATGCTGTTGTTCACGGGCTTCCCCGTTGCGTGGACGCTGGCGGGTGTGGGCGTGATGTATTGTGGTATCGCCTACCTCTTCGACAACAATTTCATGGCGTGGACAGGGCTCAAGCGTACGCTTACCGGCCTCGACTATCTGACCTTGGGCGCGACCGTGAACCGTGTCTATTCCACGATGTCGAACCCGATCCTTGTGGCGCTGCCGATGTTCATCTTCATGGGCCTGATGCTGGACGAAAGCGGCGTGGCTGAAAAACTCATGCGCTCTATGCAGCGTTTGTTCGGCACCGTGCGCGGTGGTCTTGCGATCACTGTGACGCTGATCGGCATTATCCTTGCGGCCTCCACTGGTATCATCGGTGCATCGGTCGTCCTCTTGGGCGTCCTGTCCCTGCCCACGATGATGGAGCAGAAATACAGCCCGCGTTTGGCCGCTGGTGTGGTCTCTGCCTCTGGCACGCTGGGTATTCTGATCCCGCCGTCGATCATGCTGGTGATTATGGCTGACCAAATGGCACTGTCGGTTGGTGACCTCTTTATGGCTGCCGTATTCCCGGGCGTGATCATCGGTGGTCTGTATCTGGTGTACATTTTTGTCGTCGCCCTAATTAATCGCGACCTCGCCCCCGTTCCCGAAGGCGCTGTCCGCCCTGACTGGGCCGCCGTGAAAGACGTTCTGATCGCCGTTATCCCGACGCTTCTTCTGATCCTGTCGGTGCTGGGTTCGATCTTTGCTGGCCTCACCACCCCGACCGAAGCCTCTGGCGTTGGTGCATTGGGTGCGACCCTCCTTGCGATGCTCTACCGCAAGCTCACCCTGCGCAAACTGGTCAACGTGCTGAAGTCCACCTTCAACACCACGGCCTATATCTTTGCGATCTTCCTTGGTGCGACGGTGTTTTCTTACGTGCTGCGCGAACTGGGCGGCGACGAACTGATCGAAGGCATTATTCGCGGCGCTGGCTTTGGTCCCGAAGGCACGATCTTTATGATCCTGTTCCTCGTGTTCCTCTTGGGCTTCGTCCTCGATTGGATCGAGATCACGCTGATTGTTCTGCCGTTGATGCGCCCGATCGTGAATGGCCTCGGCCTCGATATTCCGGGGTTTGGTGAAATCGATGAACCCGCACTTCTGTGGTTCGTGATCATGGTGGCTGTAACCTTGCAGACCAGCTTCCTCACGCCGCCTGTTGGCTTTGCGCTCTTCTACCTCAAGGGTGTCTGCCCGCCAGAAATCCGCCTGGTCGACATCTACAAAGGCATCATCCCCTTCGTGTTGCTTCAGCTGACTGGTCTTATGCTGGTCTACCTCTGGCCACAGCTTGCCACCTGGCTGCCCTCTGTCGCTTATTAACGGAGCCTGAAAAATGCGTCTGGCCCATTGCCACAACTTCCACGACTTCCGCGAACTTGCCCGCCGTCGTCTGCCCGGTCCGATCTTCAACTATATCGACGGGGCTGCCGATGACGAGGTGACCTATCGCCAAAACACAGCCGCCTTTGATCGCTGTGACCTGCTGCCTTCGGTTCTGACCGGCGTGCAGGACGTGGATATGTCTGTCACGGTGATGGGCCAGAAGCTCGACATGCCGATCTACTGTTCGCCGACCGCGCTCCAGCGGCTGTTCCATCACGAGGGGGAACGCGCTGTCGCGGCAGCAGCAGAAAAATACGGCACGATGTTCGGCGTGTCCTCTCTGGGCACCGTCAGCATCGAGGAAATGCGGGCCAAACACAAAAACCCGCAGTGCTATCAATTCTATTTCCACAAGGATCGTGGGCTGAACCGCGCCATGATGCAAAGCGCCAAGGAAAGCGGAGTGAACGTCATGATGCTGACCGTGGACAGCATCACCGGCGGCAACCGCGAACGCGACCTGCGCACCGGATTTTCCATCCCCTTCCGCCTGACACTTGGCGGGATGATGCAATTCGCAATGAAGCCGATGTGGGGCATCAACTATGTCACCCACGAAAAGTTCGCGATGCCGCAGCTGGATAAATTCGTGAACATGGGCGGTGGCGCCTCGTCGATCGGCAACTACTTCTCGAACATGCTCGACCCGTCAATGAACTGGGACGACGTGGCGGAAATGGTGCAAGAATGGGACGGTCAGTTCTGCCTCAAGGGCATCATGACCGCCAAGGACGCCCGCCGCGCCGTGGACATCGGCTGCACTGGCATTGTCCTGTCGAACCACGGTGGCCGCCAGCTGGATGGGTCGCGCACGCCCTTCGATCAGCTCATGGAAATCGTGGACGAGGTCGGGGACGAAATCGACGTTATCATGGACAGCGGCATTCAGCGCGGCACCCATGTGCTAAAGGCGTTGTCGCTGGGCGCTAAGGCTGTTGGCGGCGGGCGGTTCTACCTTTACCCTCTGGCCGCAGCTGGACAGGCAGGTGTCGAACGCGCGCTTGGCCTGATGAAAGCCGAAATCGAACGCGGGATGAAACTGATGGGCGTGACCTCGGTCAGCCAACTGTCCCGCGAAAATTTACGGTTCCGCTAACCGGAGTTGAAAATGGACAACCGCGCGCTTCTCGCTGAACTACGTCGGATCGTTGGACGTCGTCATATTTTCACGTCTCCCCGCGCAACCCAGCGGTTCCGCAAAGGGTTCCGCTCTGGCGAAGGCGAGGTTCTAGCCGTTGTCCAACCTGCGACCCTGCTTGAGCAATGGGAAATCCTCAAAGCCTGCGTGGCCGCCGATAAGATCGTCATCATGCAGGCCGCGAATACGGGCCTGACCGAAGGGTCCACCCCGAACGGTACCTATGACCGTGACGTGGTTTTGGTGAACACCCGCCGCATGGATGGTCTGCGTCTAATCCGTGACGGCAAACAGGTGATCAGCTTCCCGGGGGCAACGCTCTTTGCGCTCGAGAAACTCCTCGACCCGCTGAACCGCCAACCCCATTCGGTGATTGGCTCGTCCTGCATCGGCGCATCTGTCGTCGGTGGTGTCTGCAACAACTCTGGCGGCTCACTCGTCGAACGCGGCCCGTCCTACACTGAAATGGCGCTCTACGCGCAGATAACGGCGGATGGAACGCTCGAACTTGTGAACCACCTCGGGATCAATCTGGGCGACAAAGCCCAAGAGATCCTGACCCGTTTGGAATCCGGTTCTTTTACTGAGGCCGACATCGACGACACGAACCGCAAAGGGTCAGACACCGATTACGTGACCCGTGTCCGCGATGTCACCGCAGACACCCCTGCCCGTTTTAACGCTGACAAACGCCGCCTGTATGAGGCCGCTGGCTGCGCGGGCAAGCTCGCTGTTTTTGCCGTCCGTCTGGATACCTTTGAAAAGAACGCGTCAGAGCGCACCTTCTACATCGGCACCGATGATACCGCCGCGCTGACCGATCTGCGCCGTGCGATCTTGTCTAATTTTGCCTCCCTGCCCGTCAGCGCCGAATACATGCATGCCGATGTGTTCGACATTTCTGACCGCTACGGCAAAGACACGATGGTCATGATCGACAAGCTGGGCACCGACCGTTTGCCCATGTTCTTTGCGATCAAAGGCTGGGTCGATGCGCGACTGGCAAAAGTGCCGTTCATGGGCCGTTTCACGGACCAGTTCATGCAGACCTTGTCGCGCATTTGGCCTGACATCCTGCCTGCATCGCTCCGCAATATGCGGGCCAAACACGAACACCACTTGATCCTGAAGATGCGCGACGACGGCATTGCCGAGGCACGCGCGCTCCTCGACACGATGGCGAGTGAAGGCCGTCTGTCGTTCTTTGAATGCAACCCGCGCGAAGCGAAAATGGCAGGCCTCCTCCGCTTTGCCGCGGCGGGCGCGGCGATCCGATACAAAGCGATCCACGCCGCCGAGGTCGAGGACATCATCGCCCTCGATATCGCGCTGCGCCGAAACGACGAGGATTTCCTCGAACGACTCCCGTCTGAGATTTCGCAATACCTGACCTACAGCCTCTACTACGGTCACTTCATGTGCCACGTCATGCATCAGGATTACGTGGTCAAAGCGGGTGCTGACGTCAAAGCGATCAAAACTGCGATGCTTAAACTGATTGATGAACGCGGCGCTGAATACCCAGCCGAACACAACGTCGGCCACCTCTACGCGGCGAAACCCGACCTCGCCAACTTCTACAAATCCATCGACCCAACCAACAGCCTCAATCCGGGCTTAGGCAAAATGTCGAAACGCAAACATTACGCAGAACAAGATTAATCATCCAATCGCGGAAGATTGACCCGAATAAACTAAAGTTTGCTCTTCTGCGTTTGGCAGTCATTAACAAAGCGCCGTATAAGTTACTGGAGTGTACGTACAATCCAGTCGCGGATGCCAATGGCCTATGTCACCGAAACCAACGATGCCGTCGCATCGACACAGACGCCCTATGCGATCTCTGTGGGTGATTACTTTGTGGGCTACCTCGCCCAAAATAACGAAGACTGGATAGAGGTCACTTTAACTGCTGGAACAACCTATACTGCTGCAATGGCGGGTTTGGGCACACAGTCGGCTGCTGTGTCTGATACCTACCTAACCCTCTATTCCTCGAACGGCACCAATATTACGGTCGACGATGACAGCGGCCCCGGTCTTTACTCCAACCTGACATATACCCCCACAACAACGGGCACCTATTACCTCGCTGCGGGCAGCTACGATGGTGGCAGCAGCGGCGACTATGCTGTGTCTTTGGCCATCGGAACCAAGGCGGACTACGATCTCGCGATGGGGTCATCGGCGCTGATCCGTTCGGATTCTACGTGGTCCAGCGCCCCCGCGACTGGCGCGAATGTCACGTGGGGATTTCGGAACAGTGGCACTGCGCTAGACGCAGACGGCAAAGCGGCCCCGTTTTCCCAACTCTCCGCCGCCCAAATGGATGCAGCGACCGAAGTTGTAACCTACGCGGCGAGCCTCACAAACCTGACGCTGACCCAAGTCGCCACAGGCGGAACCACGAACAATGCCACGATCCTCTTGGCTGGCTACACGTCATCAACCGACGGCGCAGGGGCTTATGCCTATTTCCCGGGGAGCACCGCTGCCTCAAATGCGGCGGGTGACCTATGGGTGAATAACCGCTGGGTATCGACCAGTTCACTCGACGTTGGCAGCTACTCTTACTTTGTCTTTTTGCACGAATTCGGCCACGCCATCGGCCTGTCCCACCCTGGTGATTATGACGTGGTCGCGGGAACGACGATCACCTATTCATCAGCCGCTCAGTTCATCTCGGACAGCCACCAATATTCGGTGATGAGCTATTTCGACGAAGCCAACACCATGCAAAGCATGGGGCTCTATCCGCAGACATTCATGCTCTACGACATTTACGCGCTGCAAATGCTTTACGGAGTGAACACGGCAACGAACGGCGGCGACTCTGTCTACGGGTTTAACTCGAATGTCGGTGGCGTGTTTGATTTCTCGACCAACGCGTCCCCTCTCCTCAGCATTTGGGACGGGAGCGGGTCGGACACCATCGACCTGTCAGGCTTTACGACAAGCCAACTCCTCGACCTTAATGATGGGGCGTTTTCCAACATCGGCGGATATGACGGCAACGTCTCAATCGCCTATGGCGCCGTGATCGAAAACGGGATCGGCGGCACGGCAGCGGATACGATCAATGGCAATGAATACGCCAACACGATCCGCGGACTATCAGGCAATGACACCATCAACGGTGGCGCGGGCGACGACCACCTGTTCGGCAACCTAAACCACGATGTGATCAATGCAGGCAGTGGTGCTGACGATGTGCGCGCGGGCTGGGGCAACGACACGGTTTACGGCGGCGATGGCGATGACCAGCTTTACGGCTACATCGGTCATGACCGGATCTACGGCGAGGCTGGCAACGACAGCATCTTTGGCGACCGAGGCCGCGATATCCTGAACGGCGGCGAAGGGGACGACTACATCCACGGCGGCGCGGATAACGATTTCATTGCGGGAGAAGAAGGCAACGACATCCTCATCGGCGGGTCTGGCGATGACGAGCTCTATGGCTTTACTGGTGATGACTCCCTGCATGGTTGGGACGGGAACGACCTGCTGCGCGGTGGCGAAGGCAATGATTTCCTTGCAGGAAACGAAGGCAACGACACGCTCTACGGGATGGACGGAAACGACCAACTCTTTGGCGCGACGGGGAATGACACACTGTCAGGCGGCGCGGGCGACGACCTCATGCGCGGCGGCCAAGGGTTTGATACATTTGTTTACGATGCAGGCAATGATCGGATCGGGGATTTCCTCAACGACGTGGATCGCCTGTCCTTAGACAGTGCCGCACTCGGTCTCGACGGTCTTTCAGCTCAAGAGATCGCCGATATGGCAATCCAACTCGACACCGCGCTGTTTTGGGATTTCGGCGGAGGGAACACACTGACCCTCGAAGATTGGGAAGATGCCAACGACATAATCGACGACATCTACCTGTTTTGAAAAAGGCCGGTGTTTCCACCGGCCTTTCGTTCGTTACTTCAGATCGAACCGATCCAGTTCCATCACCTTGGTCCATGCTTTGACAAAGTCGGCAACGAATTTGCCAGCGTTGTCGTCCTGCCCATAAACCTCGGACAGGGCGCGGAGTTGCGAGTTTGAGCCAAAGACCAGATCAACGCGGGTCGCGGTCCATTTCGCAGCACCCGTCTTGCGGTCGCGGCCTTCGAACAGCTGATCGCCGTCCACAGGCACCCACGCGGTATCCATGCTCAGCAGGTTGACGAAGAAGTCGTTGGTCAGCTGACCTTCGCGCTCTGTCAAAATACCATGCTTGGTCCCGCCGTGGTTTGCGCCCAATGCACGCATACCACCGACCAACACCGTCATCTCTGGTGCGGTAAGGGTCAGCAACTGCGCCTTATCGACCAGCAGCTCCTCAGCCGAAGCACTGAACTGGCGCTGCTGATAGTTGCGGAAGCCATCACTCAGCGGTTCCAGCGGATCAAAGGACTCTGCATCGGTCTGCTCTGCGCTCGCGTCCATACGTCCTGGGGTGAACGGCACCTCAATCGCGTGACCCGCCGCCTTCGCAGCCTGTTCAACAGCAGCCGAACCTGCCAGCACGATAAGGTCCGCCAGCGATACCTTCTTAGCACCAGCCTCAAACTCGGCCTTGATCCCTTCGAGAACGCCCAGAACCTTTGCCAATTGGTCAGGCTCGTTCGCATCCCAACCCGATTGCGGCGCCAGACGAACGCGCGCACCGTTGGCACCACCGCGCAGGTCAGACCCACGGAAGGTCGAGGCAGACGCCCATGCCGTCAGCACCAGTTCACGGGTCGACAGACCAGAGGCCAAGATCTTGGCTTTCAGATCAGCGATCTCTGCCGCGTTTACGACCTCATGATCGCAGGCTGGGATCGGGTCCTGCCAGATCAGATCTTCCGCAGGAACATCAGCACCATAATAGCAGGCTTTCGGCCCCATATCGCGGTGGGTCAGCTTGAACCACGCACGGGCAAAGGCATCTGCAAACTGGTCAGGGTTCTCGAGGAACCGCTTCGAAATCGGCCCATAGATCGGGTCCATTTTCATCGACATATCCGCGGTCGTCATCATCGGGCGATGCTTTTTCGACGGATCATGCGCATCAACGACCATATCTTCGTCTTCGCAATCAATCGGGTGCCACTGGTGCGCACCTGCTGGCGACTTGCACAGTTCCCAATCGTATTTGAACAGGACCTTAAGGTAGCCCATGTCCCAAGTGGTCGGCTTCGGCTTCCACGCACCCTCAATACCAGAGCTGATTGTGTCGGCGCCCTTGCCCGAGCCAAAGCTCGACGCCCAGCCAAAGCCCATCTGTTCAATCGATGCAGCCTCTGGATCAGCACCAACATGCGCCGCGTCACCTGCACCATGCGATTTACCGAAGGTGTGACCACCGGCAACCAGCGCAACGGTTTCCTCATCGTTCATCGCCATACGGCCAAAGGTTTCGCGCACGTCGCGGCCAGAGGCGACAGGATCAGGCGTCCCATCTGGACCTTCAGGATTCACATAGATCAGACCCATCTGAACCGCTGCCAGCGGGTTTTCCAACTCGCGATCACCCGAATAGCGGCTGTTTTCTTTGTCCGACGTAGCAAGGAACTCTGCCTCTGGACCCCAATAGATGTCTTCTTCCGGCTCCCAGATATCCTCACGACCGCCGCCAAAGCCGAACGGCTTCAGGCCCATCGATTCAATCGCAACGTTGCCCGCAAGGATCATCAAATCCGCCCAGCTCAGCGCGTTGCCGTATTTCTGTTTGATCGGCCATAGCAGACGGCGCGCCTTGTCGAGGTTCACGTTATCCGGCCAAGAGTTCAGCGGCGCAAAACGCTGCGTGCCCGACCGCGATCCACCACGACCGTCAGCCGTGCGGTAGGTGCCCGCAGAGTGCCACGCCATACGGATAAAGAACGGACCGTAGTGCCCGTAGTCCGCAGGCCACCAGTCTTGGCTATCGGTCATCAGCGCGGTCAAGTCCGCCTTTACAGCGTCGAGGTCAAGCGACTTAAACGCCTCAGCATAGTTAAAGTCGGGGTCCATTGGATTGCCCGCAGGCTGGTTCTGATGAAGCACCTTCAGGTTCAGCTGGTTTGGCCACCAATCACGATTCCCGCGGCGATCATTGCGCACATTGGGCATCGCGCCATGAATAACAGGGCATTTACCGCCAGTATTTCCGTCCATAACACTCTCCATCATAGGTCTGGGCGCGGGTTCATCCCCGCCGATCTGGTGCAAGCCTAACGAGAGTTTAGAATAAGTAAAAATTAGATATTCTGATTGTTGTGATAATTAATACTTATCACTAATGGTCCAACCGCCGCGCCAAAACCGCTGCCGTTTTAGCCGTATCAATCGGCTCCTCCAGCCAGTTAAAAACAGGCTCTAATCCAGCAGGATCATCGCAAAACTCCGAGTAATTCGTGACGATCGCTCGCTCTGGATACTGCGCCGCGTAATCCGCAAACCGTGCATCCATGCCTTCGACCAAACGGCGCACGTCTTCGCGATCCCAGTCTTTCCACCACCCCGACTGCGCCACCTGATCCACGTCGCGCGTATTGAAAATGAACCGAGCGTTTTTGAAATGATAATGCATAAAATCGAGGACCATCGGGAAATCATCGCCCAAGGCGTTGTAACGGATTTCCTTAAACCCGAACCAACGTGCATCATTGGGCGGTGTCAGCACGTTTTCGACAAAGGCATCGACCAAGGCCGCCCCGAACTTCACAGGCCGCATTTGATCGGCCCCATGCCAAGGATGTTCAGCACCGCGCAGCTCCTCACCCCACGAATATCGCGTCATCCGCACCCGCCGTGCAGCGCCCCAGATACACTCCATCGCGTTATGGTTTTCACCACGGATCGTCGCACCATCAATCGACATCAACAGGTTCTGCAACAGCGTCGACCCGCTGCGCCCGTAAGTCACAATGAATATGCAGCCCTTGAGTTTGGGGTATGTGGCATCAAAACGATGGCTCATTTGACCCTCTCAATCTCTGGTCGGAACCAAAGCCCGCGCCAAAACGCAGCATAAATCGCCCGCCGAAAGCGCCACGACGATCCGCGCATCTGTCGGTGTGCCCGTAGCCAGAACTCTGCCACGCCAGCCCAACCCATCATCCGTAGCCGCGCCGAAGTTTCGTTCCGCGCTCCGTACCTGAATTTCCAGAGCGTCTCCCGCGTGATCAACCCGTAATTCACTCCTTGGTTAACAGGCAAATCGTGCACGACCACGCTTCCGGGCACGAATAGACCGGGATGGGATCGCGCCAAACGCTGCGTATACTCCGCATCGTCATACCAAATGAAATAGTCCACAATCGGCAGCCCATGCGCCTCAATCGCCCAACGCGGGATCAGGCAGGACACGAACGAACAAGACGACACGAGGAACACCGGCGCGTCAGGCGCATAAAACCGCGGCCAATCCCAAACGGGCGCAGGCGTGTTCATCTCGCAATGCCCCCCATCCATCCATTTTACCCACGAACAGGCAAACGGCGCGCGCCGTCCCGTGTCCGTTTCGAACTGGGTTAGAGCCTGTTCGAGCCGCTCAATCGCCGTCGGTTCGGGATATGCATCATCGTCACTGACCCAAACCAGATCAGCGCCATCTGTATAGGCGCGTTTCAGCCCGAGGTTAAAGCCACCCGCCCCGCCGATATTCTCTTTCAAACGCAGATATTCGACGCCCGTTGCGACCTCAGCTGTATGATCCGTCGAGGCATTATCGACCACATAAATCACATCGGGCACACGCGTCTGACCATGCAGCGCGGCCAGAACCTTCGCCAGTTTATCCTCCCGATTATGGGTGACGATGACAGCGGCAAGTTTGGTCATTTGGCCTCCATCGCCTCGCTATAATATCCCGTAATCACATCCTTCGCAGAAGGCTCCGCAACAAGAGTTTCAAGGTTTTTCCGCAAAGTTAGAGCCTGTTTTTGCAAAAACGCCCCATCCCGCCACAAACGGTCCACGATGCGCACTATCCCCCGAACAGTCTGCGCAGGCTCGGGCGGCGTCAACAGGTCTTGCGTCAACAGTTCACCCATCGCACCGACATCGGTGGCAATCGGGATCACCCCTTCTTCAACCGCCTCAATCGCCACAAGCGCGAGGCCCTCATTCGCGGATGGGAGGATCAAGATATCCGCGCCCTGCAACACCCCGCGAACATCCGCGCCGCTCGAATGAAATGTAATCCGATCGGACAAACCTTTGGCCTCCGCAATCTGGTGAACAAACCGCAAAAACGGACCCTCGCCCACCATATCGAACCGCAGGTCCACACCGTTCTTTCGCCCCCACCGCATCAACCGAGCCATCGCCCAAAGCGCTGTCACAGGCCGCTTTTGGTAGGCCATCCGCCCGACAAAGGCGACCCGCAGCGCGGTCTGTTGAGGTTGCATTCGAACGGGCTTAGCCCTTCTCCATTCTATCATCCGCCCAAGATCAACAGGGCGATCAAACCGATCTCGATAAAAGTTAACCAACTTCCGACTGATCACATGCGTCCGATCAAGTTGCCTGCTCCACACCCCTGAAATCCGAACGAACCCACCGTCCATATGCTCCATAATATGCGTGCTATCATAGATCCTCACCCGCGGAAGCTTGCGACGGATCACAGGCAAAGCGGCGTAAAGGGGGACGCAATGATGGATATGAACCGCAACGATATTTTCTTTTGAAACAATATCTTGAACGAGTCCGCCCCACTCTGATCGGGGTCGATCATGCCAATCCAGCACCTTCACACCCTCGGGCGCAACGCCCCCTGATCGCTCGGCCACGACGAACACCTGCAGCCCCAAATCCTGCGCCCATTCGATGCAATCCCGCGCGAGCGTCTCGGCACCGCCCACGGCAAACCAGTGCATTCCTATGAGGATCGCAGGCGGTTTTGCGTGGTTAGGCCGTGTCCGATCCCCCATTAGAACGCCGTTCAACGGACGCCATTGATGTCGTTCAACCCGACGAGAGAACAGTCGTTCCCGAATATAGAGCAAACGCTCCACAACAAACGGCGCGCCCCAATAGCCAGCGGCCAGCAGGGACTCATAAGGCAATCTTTCTGGCGCTTCCGTCATGGTTAATTCCTACCCGACCACATGCGCCATAAAAAGACAATCAAGGTTAACAGGCCCTTACCAGAGCGGACGCCGCATTAGCCGAACCTTGGGAATTAAACCTTAATGTTGGTGAAAATTTCAGCCCCAGAGGTCCCTATGCCCGATACGTCCGCCACCCTTTCGCTCCCCTATCTGATGCCCGCTCAGGCGCAGAAACACGTCACCCACAACGATGCCCTCGACCGTCTCGACCTCGTTGTGCAGCTCGTCGTCAGCGAATTCGACGCGACCAATCCGCCTGCCAGCCCGACCGAAGGCGACTGCTACGAGATTAGTCAAACTCCAACTGGCGACTGGGTCGGCAACGCGGGACAACTCGCCGTGTTTCAGAACGGCGGCTGGGTCTATGTCACCCCGAAAAACGGGTGGCTAGCGACGACCGAGAGTGGTGATATTAGGCTCTATTCTGGCGGAACTTGGGTGGATGCGCGCAATCAGTCTGCGCTCAACAACCTCCCCGAACTCGGGATCAACGCCTCTGCCGACAGCACCAATCGCCTGTCGATTTCCTCTGACGCGGTGCTCTTGAACCATGCGGGTGCGGGTCATCAGGTGAAGGTGAACAAGGCCACCCCATCCGACACTGCCAGCCTCCTTTTCCAATCGAATTGGTCGGGCCGCGCCGAGATGGGCCTCGCGGGAACGGACAACTTTGCGGTCAAGGTCAGTGCAGATGGCAGCACTTGGACGACTGCCCTTTCAGTAGAGGCGGCCAATGGCAACGTCACCTTATCTCAGGCATTAACCTTAACACCCGCGACGGCCCCAATTTCACCCACCGCTGGCATGCTCTATTTCGACGACACAACAGCAAAGCTCCGATGTTACGACGGCACCCAATGGCATGAGCTGTTTTGACGGATTGCCGAGCCGCGCTCGATCAGGCTAGTGATAGATATGGACCTACTTTTGATACATACTGGCGGCACCATCGGCATGGTGCCCACGGCCAACGGCCTCGCCCCGCAAAAGGGCGTGGTCGAGGACGCAATCGCGGCGCGGCTACCCACTGGCGTGACCTTGCATCAGCACGTTTTTGATCCGCTTTTGGACTCGGCCGATGTTGGACCAAATCACTGGAACGAAATTCTATCGGTGTTGACCAATCACCCCGATATGCCCGCGCTCGTAACGCATGGCACCGACACGATGTCCTTCACCGGCGCAGCTCTGTCGCAAGCGCTGGCGGGGCTGGACCGTCGGGTCATTCTGTGCGGATCGATGCAACCCTTGAACATGGGCGGCGATGCCGAAGGAAACCTCGATCTCGCTCTTGATGCCGCGCTGAACCACAGCGACGCGGGCGTGCATTTATCCTTTGCGGGCAAGCTTTTACCCGCTGATGGCCTGACAAAATACGACAGCCACGCGGACGATGCATTCCGCCATATCCCGCAGGCACCGCTGACCGCCCCTACCCACCGTCAGTTCGACGCGAAACGTCTCGCCATCGTGACGTTGACGCCCGATTTTCCCATCGCCGCCCTCTCCGCGATGCTGTCCGAATTGGACGGCGCGGTGTTGCGGGTGTTTGGTGCAGGGACCGCAATGAACAATCCCGCGCTCTATGACGTCCTGAAATCCGCGATCGCAGACGGCAAACGCATCCGCGCTGTCAGCCAGAGCACGACGGGCGGGTTAGAACCGGGCGCTTATGCGGCGGGGTCGGCATTATGGGCGGGGGGCGTTGAAAATGGCGGGTTAGAGACGCCAGAAGCCGCCTTGATCCACCTTTGGCTCAATTAAGCGGCCAAATTTCAAAAATTTCGACCTGCTTTTTCAAAGCAAAGCGCCGCACCCAACGGGTGCGGCGCAACCGCAGTTCCAAATTCGAACGTAAGTTATTTCTTGCGCATCGCCTCAAGGAGCGCAGCCCCCAGACCACCCGTTTCCGCCTGCTTCGGCGGGCTCGCTTGTGTCCGCATGCGGGACGGAGCCTGCCCGCGCTGACGGTCCTGACCGCGTTCATTACGGGTCTCTTTCGCGCTCGCACCACCATCTTTGCGCATGGTTAACCCGATGCGCTTGCGCGGCACGTCGACCTCGGTCACGGTGACGCGCACAACGTCCCCCGCTTTGACGATCTCATGCGGGTCTTTGACGAATTTATCGGCCAATTGGCTCACGTGAACCAACCCGTCCTGATGGACGCCAATGTCCACAAAAGCACCGAATGCGGCCACATTAGTGACTGTTCCCTCAAGCACCATTCCGGGTTTCAGGTCGGTGATTTCCTCGACCCCGTCGGCAAAGCTAGCGGTTTTGAATGTCGGGCGCGGGTCCCGTCCGGGCTTTTCCAACTCGGTCAGAATATCGCGGACGGTGGGCAGACCGAACGTCTCGTCGACAAAGTCCTCGGCACGCAGCCCGCGAAGAGCTTGCGCATCGCCCATCAGTGACCGGACATCTCGACCGCAGGCCGCAACGATTTTGCGGGCGACGCCGTAAGCTTCGGGGTGGACAGCGGACGCGTCGAGCGGTTCCTTCCCGCCCGTAATCCGCAAAAAGCCCGCACATTGTTCGTAGGCTTTCGGCCCCAGACGCGCGACCTTCAGCAGGTCCTTGCGCGAGGTAAACGCGCCGTTGCTATCGCGGTGCGCCACGATGCTTTCAGCCAAAACGGGGCCAAGGCCCGAGATATGCGCCAATAGCGGCGCGGATGCCGTATTCAGGTCTACTCCGACCGCGTTCACCGCATCCTCGACCACCGCTTCGAGCGATTTTGCCAGTTTGTGCTGATCGACGTCATGCTGATACTGGCCGACGCCGATGGCCTTCGGTTCGATTTTAACCAATTCGGCAAGAGGGTCTTGGAGACGCCGTGCAATTGAAACCGCACTGCGCAGAGACACGTCGAGGTCGGGGAATTCCCGCGCCGCGAGTTCGGACGCCGAATAGACCGACGCGCCCGCCTCGGACACGACGACCTTGGTCGGGGCTTTGACCGACGACGGGAGGCGTTTCAGGGTTTCCGCCACCAACCGTTCGGTCTCGCGGCTCGCCGTGCCATTGCCAATCGCGATCAGATCAACGTTGTGTTTCGCGATGAGCGCAAGGATCACAGCCTGCGATCCCTGCACATCCATGCGCGGTTGGAAGGGGTAGATCGTCGCCGTGTCCAGAACTTTACCCGTCGCATCAACGACCGCGACCTTCACCCCTGTGCGGATCCCTGGATCAAGACCAATCGTCGTCTTCGCACCCGCAGGTGCGGCAAGCAACAAATCCTTGAGGTTACGTGCAAAAACGGTGATCGCTTCCTCGTGTGCAGTGCTGCGCATTTCGCCCAAAAGGTCGAGCATCATGGTCATCGACAGCTTCACCCGCCACGTCCAGCCCGCAACGCCCGCCAGCCATTTGTCACCCGCGGTCCCCGAACGAACACCCAGTTCAGAGGCGATCAGCGACACGGCACGCGCAGCGCCCTCTTCGTCAGGGGCGATATCGATGGTGAGGAAGCCCTCGTTCGCGCCGCGCAGCATCGCCAGCGCACGGTGGGACGGCACGGTCGCCCATTTTTCGCTATGGGCAAAGTAGTCGGCAAATTTCGCGCCGTCCTTTTCCTTGCCCTCAATCACACGGGCGGAAATCACCGCCTCGCGTTTCATGAACTCGCGCAGATCACGCAGCAGACCCGCGTTCTCCGCCAACCCTTCGACCAGAATATCACGGGCACCGTTGAGCGCGTCTTTGGTCGTCGGAACGGCCTCAGTGATGAACCCAACCGCGTGAACCTCGGGATCGGTCGCCCGATCGGACAGGATCAGATCGACCAGCGGTTCCAACCCGTTTTCACGGGCGATCATCGCTTTGGTGCGGCGCTTGGGTTTATAGGGTAGGTAAATGTCTTCCAACTCGGCCTTGGTCGCGGCCTTGTGGATCGACAGCGCCAGATCGTCGGTCATCTTACCCTGCGAGGTAATTTCTTTCGCGATGGCCGCGCGGCGCTGTTCCAATTCCCTCAGGTAGGTCAGACGTTCGGCCAAGGTGCGCAATTGCGTGTCGTCCAGCCCCCCCGTCACCTCTTTGCGGTAGCGCGCGATAAAGGGAACCGTCGCCCCTTCGTCCAACAGCGTCACGGCAGAGGTGACCTGTTTCGGGGTGGCGTTAATGTCCTGCGCGATGGTCGCTGCAATGCGGGTGATGGTGTCCAAAGGGGCCTCCGAATACGAACTGGATATCCTTCTTAGCCCCCCATCCGACCCGCCACAAGCAACCCAAGCCCACTGTTTTACCGATCCGAAAGACAAAGCCGATATCGATGTCTATAGTCCACCCAAACGAACCAAAGCAGCCCGATGACCCCAACCCTGTCTCGTCCCAGATTCACCACGCTCCGTTCGATCATGGCCTTGATCCTGCGCGAGATGGCATCGACCTATGGTCGGTCGCCCGGTGGCTATCTTTGGGCCGTGTTAGAGCCTTTGGGCGCCATCGCGATCATGGCGCTGGGATTTTCGCTGATGATCCACAAACCGTCCTTGGGCAGCAATTTTATGCTGTTCTACGCGACAGGGTTTTTGCCGATCCACATCTACGGCGAACTCTCAACAAAGGTGATGAATACGCTCCGCTATTCACGGATGCTCTTGGCCTATCCACGGGTGCTGTGGATCGACGCGATCCTTGCGCGAGTGGCCTTGCACCTGCTGACAGGGATCGTCGTCTCGATCCTCGTGATCGGCGGCATAATCGTGCTGACATCGGCCGAGGCAGACATCGACCCCGCGCTCATAGCCCAAGGCATCGGCATGGTCGCCCTCATCGGCACAGGCATCGGCACGCTGAACTGTTACCTAACAGGTCGGTTCGAGTTTTGGGGCCGCATCTGGGCCATCGCCTCGCGCCCGATCTTCTTTGCCTCGGGTGTGTTTTTCCTCCTCGACAACGTGACAGAGCCGTTGCGCACATGGCTTTGGTGGAACCCGCTGATCCACGGGGTTGGGCTGGTTCGGGCGGGGTTTTATCCAACCTATGAAGCCACCTACGCCTCGCTCACCTACGGCTATAGCTTCGGCCTGATTGCGATGGTTTTGGGTTTAATCCTGCTCCGCGCCAATCACGACAGGATTTTGTGACAGCCTATCACGTTCGCTAGAGGGGCGTTTACAGATCAGCCTCGCCCGTTACCTATACCGTGACGGAGGACCCCAATGCGCAACCTAATCGCCGCCCTATTCACCCTCGCCGCAAGCAATGCTGTGGCCAATCCGATGACCAATTGGACAGAACAGAAATTCGCGCTGTTTTCATCAAACGATTATACCGCGACCGAGACATCAGTTGATGTGCAGAGCGCGGGAACAGTGTCGATGTTGTGGACCGCGCTCCCACCGTCTGACTGGTCCACTCGACAAGCAAGTTGGGATTGGTCCGTCACCACGAGCGTGCCGCCAACCGACCTCACGCAAAAGGGCGGCGATGATCGGAACCTATCTCTCTATTTCGTGTTCATGCCCGAAGATGTGACGCGTCAAAATCAATCCGCTTCGATCCGCAGCCTCCTCGCTGTCGAGGAGGCCCGCGTGCTGATGTATGTCTTTGGCGGCAATCATAAGATCGGAGATGTCCTAACCTCTCCTTACCTTGGTGATCGGGGTCGAACGATCATTCGGAGATCGGCGGGCACGGGCAGCTACACGGAATCCGTCGATCTCGCCACCGACTATACCCGCGCTTTTGGTGGAGAGGCGACAGCACTTGTTGGTTTGGCCCTGTCCGCAGACAGCGATGATACCGACAGCCAGATTTCCGCACGGTTGGAGAACTTAAAACTCGAATAATCTTTGGATTAAACCCGACCCAAAGGTCGCCATTCCGCCTCATTTTTGCCCCTGCGCCTGACCGTCCGCCCACTGACCATTGGTTCGGTGGTACACAGGGGATGACGATGAACATCGACTATGCTGGCCGCGTAGGGGCGGCGCTTTATACTGATCTGGTGATGATTGATGGCGTGCTGGTCGGCACCTCACGTTATGGCGGCGCGATTGAAAGTTGGACGAGCGACCTCAGCCAAATCGACAGCCTCGCTCACACTCGCACCGATACCGCAGGAGGCAAGGCAGAGTTGACAGTTGTCAACTTTTCCGACGGTCCCGCGCTGATGACAGGAGGCGGCGCAAACGGCAGCCTACAATTGATCAGCGTAACAGATGGCGCTCTGTCCACGGCAATAGACTACGGAGAGTTCTCTTGGCCCTCTGAAATCACCGCCAGCACAGCCGTCACGTTAGCCTCAGGCCGTATCGGATTTTACGGCGGCTTCTGGGGTGAGGACGGTATCGCGCGGCTCCAGTTTTCGGGCAATGGCGCGCTCCTCGGCACAGGCTATACGCCCGACACGGCGCAATCCTACGCCTCTGGCATCACAGCGATGACCACGGCGAACTTTAGCACCACACAGTATATCGTGACCCTGGCCCAAGAGATGAACGGCCTCACCCTGTGGTCGGTGGCAGACAACGGCAACCTCTGGGCCGAAGATACTGTCGACGCCACGGACGGGCTGTGGATCTCGGCCCCCACCGCCATTGAAACCGTTGAGATCGGCGCAAATACCTACATGATCGTCGCTGCAGCGGGGAGCGGATCGCTCTCGGTCGTCACCTTGGACGCAACAGGCGCTATGTCCGTGATCGACCATGTGATCGACGATTTGGACACGCGGTTCGCAGGTGTAACCGCACTGGCCACGATCCAAGTCGACGGCGAAACATGGGTCGCGGCAGGTGGCGCGGATGACGGGGTGAGTGTCTTTTCCCTCCTCCCCAACGGCATGTTGGAACCCGTCGCACACTTAGCCGACACCGTCGCAGCGGGACTCGCCGATGTGTCCACGATTGAACTGGGCAGCACCGATGGGATCATCGACATCTACGTCGGATCGGCGAGCGAGACGGGCATCACCCACCTCACGTTCGACCCCAATGGGGCGACGATATCAGGCACTAATTCGGCGGAAACGCTATGGGGAACCGACGGCGATGACCTGATCTTCGACGGCGGTGGGATCGACATCCTAACAGGTGGCGCGGGCGAAGATGTGTTCATCTTTATCCCCGATGGCACTCCTGACACGATCACCGATTTCACACTCGGCGAGGACCGCATCGACATCAGCAGTTGGGGCCTCATCCGTAATCTGTCCCAAATCGGCTATACCGAAACGCAGGATGGCCTCACGCTGACCTACGGCGAGGAAACACTGCATATCCAATCGTCAAACCCGCTGACATGGGATCAACTCGTCCTACACGACCTCGTGCCCATCGCCCGCTATTCGAACCTCACGATGATCGACGAAAACAACGATGCCATCGACCCGTCCCTCCAAGACGTGCTGTGGCGGTTCTGCGGAACGGTCGACATCGCCGATGACACCTTAAAACAGATGGTCAACGGGGACACGGATTGGGGGTTTTAGACCTACAGGCTGTTCGAAATGCCCAGTGCGGAACCGATCAGACCCAGCACGCTGCGGGCGGAATTGATCGGGCTTTCGGTGGCATACACGAGGTCGCCAGACATGATCTCAAAGTTGCGGGCGGCAAAGAGGCCGTCGGCAGTTGTGAGGTCCACGGTGAACACGACCTGCTCTTTCGCGGGGCCGGTGCCGTCGGTGCGCAGGACAGATGCGGGGTATTCCCGCAGAACCAACACGCCTTTGGGGTTCGCACGGCCAGCATCCACGCCGCCGATCAGCGAAAGCGCCTGAAGCGCGGTCACGCGATCATCGGGGAAAACAAATTCGGATTGTGTGCCCGCAGCGCCGAGCGCGAGGAAGGTACGGTCGTCTTCTTCGATGAGGATACGGTCGCCGCCCTGCACTTCAGCATCCAGCGAGGGGTTATCGAACAGACGATCCAGCGAGATGCCATAAACCGACGAACCACGGATCAGCTTTACCTGCGGGTTCGCCATGCCACCGCGCGCGCCGCCACCTTGGGCGATCAGCGACAGAACAGTCACGTTCCGACCTTCGAGCGGATACACACCCGGCGCACCAACGCCAGACACGAGGTTTGCGGTATTCGCACGGCCTGGGGTCACAGCAATCTGCACCTGCGCAGACGGGATCGTTTCGAGGTATTTTTCCTCAATCCGCTGACGCGCCGTTTCAGGCGACATGCCCGAGATTTTGAGGTCACCAACGAAGGGCAAGAACACTTCACCGTTCGAGGACACCACAACGTCTTGGAGCTGCGCCGCACTTCCCCCCGCACCAGCAAGCAGCGCGTTTTCGCCCGTCTCCCAAACGGTCACTGTGACGACATCGCCTGTGTTAATGATTAACGACGACGGCTGGCCTGCATTGCGGATCCACGACCGCGACGTGTCACCAACCACGGGCCACGCGGCCAGACCAGATTGGGTATCACGGGTGACGGCGACCACTTCGAACGCAGCCTCTTCACCAGATTGGGAGGGTCGCGCGGCAGCGATCACTTCTGACTGGAAACCAGCACCACGCGGCGTGTTACACGCGGCTAGGGTGACACAAAGGCCAGCGGCCATCAGATGACGATATGAAAACCCCATGTCCCCCCCGGGAGTGGCTATGATAAGCAGTCTTTGCACCATACTACCCAAATGGATATGGTCAATAACTTGTAGGCCGCTTCGCGGCTTTACCCACAATATTTGGTAGTTTAGTCTGGTAAATCGTGCGGTCACCACGTTACCTAGCGGTGAGTAAACAGAGGGCGTCCATGTCTAAAGGCATCGTTGTTGTAGGGGCGGGATTCTCGGGCGCTGTCATTGCCCGCCAATTGGCCGATGCTGGGTTGACCGTGACTGTGATCGAGAGCCGTGATCACGTCGGCGGAAACTGCCACACCTCTCGCGACGCGCAGACTGGAATCCTGCTCCACCACCACGGGCCGCATATTTTCCACACTGGGGATCGGGGCGTTTGGGATTACGTGAACCGCTTTGCCGTGTTTCACCCCTATCGCCACGCAGTGCGGACAACCGTGGCAGAGAACGTCTATTCTCTGCCCATAAACCTCCAAACAATTAACCAGTTTTTCGGCACAGCGATGCGGTCGGACGAGGCACGCGCATTTATCGCCGCGCAATGCGTCGACATCCCGAACCCCGCCCACTTTGAAGAAGCCGCGCTCGCCGCCATCGGGCCCGCGCTCTACGAGGCGTTCTTTCGTGGCTATACGGTGAAACAATGGGGCTGCCCGCCGACGGAAATCCCAGCCGCGGTGTTTCGACGGTTGCCGCTGCGGTTCAACTACGACGACAGCTACTTTGACCATCCCTACATCGGGATGCCAGAGGATGGGTATACGGCCTTAATAGAGTCTATTTTGGACCATCCTTTGATCAGTGTTCAGCTCGGTCAGTCAATGACACAGGCCGATTTGGCGACTTACGATCATGCTTTTTGGACTGGCCCTCTCGATGGGTTTTTCGAACACCAATTCGGTCGGCTCGGGTATCGGAGCCTTCGGTTTGATGAGTTCCGCGAAAGGGGCGATTGGCTGGGCTGTGCGGTGATGAATTTCGGGGACGAAGCCGTCCCCTACACGCGGATCACTGAACAAAAGCACCTCGCGCCGTGGGAAAGTCACGATGCATCGGTGCTCTATGCAGAAACCGCGATCGACTGCGGGCCAAACGATGTGCCCTATTACCCGACGCGGCGATTGGATCAGCGGGAGTTGTTGGCCCGCTATGTTGAGGCGGCAGAGGCGACCACTAACACCACATTCGTTGGCCGCTTAGGCACCTACCGTTACATCGACATGGACGTGACCATCCGCGAGGCGATGGACACGGCCACTGCCTACCTCTCGGCCATTAAAACAGGCTCCCGCCCGCCCGTCTTCTCGGTGCGCCCGCTATGACCCGCATCGCTGCTGTGATCGTGACCTACAATCGGGCGGATCGCTTGCGGTGGACGCTGGATCGCACCTTATCGGAGCCATTCGATCAGGTGTTTGTGGTGAACAATGCATCGACAGACGGGACGGCAGAGGTTTTAGCGAAGTTCGATGATCCACGTCTGACCATTATCAACCTGCCCGAAAACCTCGGCGGCGCGGGAGGCTTTGCCGCTGGGATAGAGGCCGCAGAAGATGCCGATTGGCTGGTTCTTTTCGACGATGACGCGTGGCCCGCTGGTGGCGCGATGACCCAGCTTCGGGCAGAATTAGAGACTATTTCGCCCGACATTGCGGTTCTTGCGGCTGATGTTCGGCTTCCTGATGGGACGGCTTCTGACATGAACCGCCCGATCATCAATCCGTTCTGGAACCTCAAGGATCGCGCACTGACAACCCTTCGCCACGGGCGTGGCGGATTTACCGTGCCCGCAGATACTGCCCGCGACATCGATGCGGCGACCTTTGTTGGTTATGCCCTGCGCGGGTCTGTCGCGCGAAAAATCCCGAAACCAGAGGCGGGCCTATTCCTCTATTCGGACGACATTCTCTATAGCCTCGCCCTGCGCAAGGCGGGCTGGCGTATCCGCACCCTGCCCCAAATGCAGTTCATTCATGATTGCGAGACGCTCATGGCTGGCGATGTTTACCGTCCGTTATGGAAAAACCACTACACCATCCGCAACGGGGTCGAAGTCGCCCGTGTTGCCGCAGGTTGGATGTTCCCCGCCGCGCTTGCCTACCTCGTTCTGGTCTGGACCAAACGGGGGCTGAGGCTACGCGGTGGGGAACGGCGCGCCTATTTTGCGATCTTTGCCCGTGCGTTCTTGCATGGGCTGAGGCGAAAACGCGGGCGGTATGATCCGCTACATCTGGCGCCGCCACGGGCAAAGGACTAGGCTCTGACCAAAGGAGAAACGATGACGCAATCGCCTCTGCCACCAGCCCATGCGGCCATATTGCGGCCCCGCCATCGCGGGCTCCTCTGGTCGTTTGTGCTGATCGTTATTCTCCCCGCCGCGATTGCTGCCGCTTATCTCTATCTGATCGCAAAGGATCAATTCGCCTCAACGCTCGGCTTCACGGTCCGCAAAGAGGAAACGTCAATCAACACGGACCTCTTTAGCGGATTGGGACGAACCCTCGGCGCGTCGTCGTCATCAGAGAGCGACATCCTCTACGCCTTTATCCGCAGCCAAGACATCGTCGCGAAAATCGACGCGGAATTGGACCTGCGTCGTCTCTATTCCATGCACTATACCAGCGATCCGCTCATGGGGTTTAACCCTGACGGCACGATTGAGGATCTGACCGATTATTGGCAACGGATGCTCAAAATCTCCTATGACACGGGCACGGGCATGATGGAGGTTTCGGCGATTGCCTTTACCGCCGAGGACGCCAAGGCAATCGCGACCGCGATCTATGACCAGAGCACGGCGATGATAAACGCGCTCTCGGATCAGGCTCGTCTCGACGCCACCCGCTACGCCGCCGAAGACCTCACCCGCGCAGAGGACCGTCTACGCGACATCCGCGAGGCGCTCACCGAATTTCGGACCCGCAACCAGATCGTCGATCCAGAGGCGGACGTTGCGGGGCAAATGGGCCTGCTCACCACACTGCAGGCGCAATTGGCCGAAGCTCTGATCGATTTCGACCTGCTATCGGGCACTGTGCGCGACGGGGACCCGAGGCTCGACCAGATCACCCGTAGGATAGACGTGATCCGCGCCCGTATCGATGAAGAACGGGGCAAATTTGGTGCGGGCGAAAACGGTGATCCTGCCTATGCGACGACCATCGCGGAATACGAGCGCCTCGCCGCGGATCGCGAATTTGCAGAGCTCGCTTATGGTGCTGCACGACAGGCTTACGACGCCGCTATTGCCGAAGCGCAGCGCCAATCGCTCTACCTTGCGTCCTATATCCAACCGACTTTAGCAGAGCGGGCCAGCTATCCCCGCCGCGAGGTGATCTTGGGCCTGATCCTACTATTCACCACATTGGGCTGGGCGGTGATGGCGCTGATTTATTATTCCCTAAGGGATAGGCCATAACCTTTGGGGATAATGATATACCCAAAAGAAATACACACTTTTCGTGCACGCTTTGCGATAGTTAACCATATCCGCCTAAACGCAAGGTTAGTGTGAGCCGTGCGAAGGGTGCCGAATTTAGTGGTGTAACGATGACCTTTCAGTTTCGACCAGACCAGCCGACAGAGCCGTCCAAACGGTTGCCCATCGTACAGATCAACGGTGTGAGCAAAGCGTTTCATGGCCAAGGACGAGACATCGTCGTGGCGAATGACATCACGATGGCCATTCCTGCGGGCACTGCTGTTGCGCTCTTGGGGGTGAACGGTGCAGGGAAATCGACACTACTGAGCATGATCAGCGGCAGTTTGCGCCCCGACGCAGGTCGTATTCTGCGCAATGGCACAGTCAGCTGGCCCGTGGGCTTTGCGGGATCGTTCCACGGCGATCTGACGGGCGCACAGAACACACGCTTTGTCGCGCGGACCTACGGGGTCGACACCGATGCGCTGTTGGACTTCGTCTCTGACTTTGCCGACCTTGGCGATCAGATCAACAATCCGGTGCGAGGGTATTCGTCTGGTATGAGGGCACGTTTGGCTTTTGCGATGTCGATGGGATTGCCGTTCGACCTCTACCTCGTAGATGAAGTGACCGCCGTGGGCGATGCCAAATTCCGTGCAAAAAGCGCGATGGTCTTTAAGTCGCGCATGGAAAGCGCGGGCGCGATTATGGTCAGTCACAACATGGACCAACTACGCAATTTGTGCAGCGCGGGCATGGTGCTCCGCGACGGGCATCTGATGTGGTTCGACAATGTGAACGACGCGATCTGGGCCTATCAGTGCTAGATTTCTAGATCGGTATTCAGATCCTGAATAAGCCGTTTATGCTTGCGCCCTTCGGCAATGACATCGCCAAACGTCTCAATTCCGCGCGCCTCACACATCGCCGTCATCTTGATAAAGGCGTGGGCCGTGGCAATCGTATCGCCCATAGCCGTATGCCTTTGTTCGGGCGGAATCACGATCCCCAACCGCTGACAAATCGCGTCGAGCGTATGTTCCGCGTCCTGACCGAACACGATGGCAGAGAGCAAAACAGTGTCTAACACGGGGTTAGTAAAGGCTTTGCCGATGCCAGCCTCATGGCGCCGTAGAAATTCGAGGTCGAACGGCGCGTTATGCGCGACCAAAATCGACCCACGGGCAAAGCTGTGGAATTGAGCGCCCACAACTTCGATAGTCGGGGCGTTCTCGACCATTTCGTCGGTAATCCCATGCACCTCGGTCGAGCGCACAGGGATCGGACGTTCGGGGTTCACGAGCCGATTGATCTGCTCACCCTCAACGATGCGGCCATTCACAACACGCAGGGCGGCAATCTGGCAAATCTCATCCCCTTGGGACGGCAACAAACCCGTGGTTTCGGTGTCGAATACAACAAAGGTCAGGTCAGACAGCTTTGCCTTTGTCAGCTTGGCGGGTGGCGTTTTCTGCATGAGGTCAAAGTCATATTCGACCCCCCGCTGCATAGACGGCAGTTTGCGACCCGCCAGATGTGGCAGCGGAATTTTCAGGACCGACCGTCCAAAGCGCCCGAACTCTGGCCAGCAATCAGTCGCGTGAATGCGCAGAACCGACCGTCCCGTCACGCCAGGCACGCCGAAATCGAGAGGCTCATCCAGCCACTGAGACATGGTATCAAAGGGCAGCGCATCACCGCTCCAACCCACGGCGATCATCGGGCAATCGTCTTCGTCCGCGACGATCAGTGACGGCACCCGCCCGCCGTGTTGATTGACCACTCGGTCACACAGATGCGCGAGCAGCACGATAATCGGCAGTGCGCCGACATGCAGACGGGTTGCGTCTGGCCCTTCGACGGTCAGATCATTGATATCAAGCCGCGATTTCACCGCGTTGACGATCTGACGGGCTGAAACATCCTCCATCGGCCAGAGCGACCCACGGCTGCTGTCGTATTCCGCAAAATGTTCACCAATGCTGTGCAGCATCGCATCTAGCCCGTCGATCAACCCTTCGGTCATTTCTGGATCAGCGCCGAGGGCGGCGTCCCGTTTGCGGAACTCAATCGCCGTGCGAAGCGATGCCATATGCGGGCGCAAGTCTGCAAAAACACGCGTGAGAAGCGCCGTCGATTGTCCGACCACCGCCAGATCATTGGTCACATCGTCAATCGACATCACGTAACCGGGCGTCACGTCGCTTTCGTCGGCGGCGTGGGTCAAACGCATCCGCGCAGAGAGCGTCCGATGCCCCAACACCGTCGTCACCAAGGTCGGGATGACCATATCGGGCCCCTGCCCGTAGGCGCAAAGACGGTTGTAAGCATCCAAAATCGGTTCAGGTTCGAGGAAGTCGAATAACGAATGGTCAAGTCCAGGGTGATGGTGATCCTCGTCCAGCATCTCTGCCGCAACTGAGTTATAGAACGCGATTTTATGCGTCCCCGAACAGAGCACCACACCGAACGGCACATCCGCCGCCATCGCCACAAGCTGCTGTTTTTCATTAATCAATCGCGTGGTTTCCTGCGCGACCGTCTCGGCCAAGGCGTTGCGGGTCTGCGCGAGGTGGCGTGTCACCTCACGTGCGGCTGGGGCAAGATCGCCAAGGTAACGCGCGGTTTTCGGGTCCAATTCCTCTTCAATGTCCGTATGCGCCCGCGCGGTCAGGGCACCCGCCAACCATTGCATCGGCTTGGCGAGGTTTTCGTCAAACAGATACCAAATCCAAGTCATCAGCCCCAAAAAGCCAAAACCGCCAATGATCTCTGCAAAGAGGAAACCATCCTGTTCGCGCTGACTGCCCAGCCATAGCCCCGTGCCAAAAATCCCCAACCCGCCGAGGGTCATGAACACAAAGAACAGCAGAATCCGAAGACGCAGATGTAGGCGGTCCAACTTCATCATAGGCTCTCCAACTGCACAAACGGCGCGAGAGTTGCGTGCAATTCTGCGGGGCCGAAAGGTTTGGTCAGGGTCGCGGTCGCGCCAACGGCCTTGGCCTTGCGGACCTCAATGTCGGTGTTGCGAATGGTCATCAGGATGACTGGCAGCGCGTCGAAATCTTCGCGCAGGCGTAACGCCTGACACAAGGCAAAGCCCGATTGATCAGGCAGGCTCGCATCAATGACCACGAGGTCGTAACCGTTCGAGGCAATCTGGGTGAGAGCCATTTCAGCCGTTGAGGCAACATCAACCACCAAACCATTCGCGCCCAACATCGTCGCGATTGCCTTGGTTATCGGTCGTTCGTCTTCGACCAAGAGGACTTTCTTCTCACCCATTTTACTCTCCACACTTTTACGAGCGGGAACACACCGCCTGCATCATTGGGTCTTGGGGGTCGAGCGGCGCAAAGGGTTCAGCACCGCCATCCGTCAAAACCCGCGCAATTTCCGAGGTTTCACATTTAAATCGAACAGCAATCACCTGCTCGGGTTGCCAACGCATCATGCGATAGAGAACCGCCTCGCGCTCACCTGTCGCCGCCATGTCCGTGACATCTGCAATGGCCAAAAAGCCTTCGACCTGCGGCCAAGCGTAGGTCCACGGTTTGTAAAACGCTTTGACCTCTGCGGTGTCGATGACCTCTGCACCTTCGGGCAGGCCGCCCGAGGTTACTTCAAACCAAGAGTATTCGTTGTAGACGCTCAGCCCCAACATCCCGAGGCCAGCCATCACAGGCACGATCCATTGTGGTGCGCGGTTACGAGTGATTTTCCGTATGCCGAAGGCAATCCCTGCCATCCCCACGCCCGCGATCACGACCGCGACTAATTCATATAACATGCGTCCTCCCTTAACGCGCTGCCGAGGATGACAGGGCGCTTTGCATGGTTCTTACGATGACGAACGCGTCGCGAAGGTGCGACCGTTCGAAAGCTGGTAACGATGATGGCGTCAGGTAGTTGTCGGGCTTTTGCCCCCCACGGACCTGCGCCGCTTGATGGTTTAGGCGCACTGTGGCGATGGTATCATAAGCGGCCAAGAGGTCGGCGCCCCCTGCCTCGGACACGATGCCAGCCTCAATCGCGCTATCAATCCGCGCGCGTGTGTTCACTGCAGCGATCTGCGCCTTCAGCGCATAAATACGCCCAAGGTCGACAATCGGCACAACGCCGTTGTGTTTCATATCAAGCGTATTGCGGTGTTCACCTGATTTGATCGTCGCAAACCCACGGAACAGCGACAGCGGCGGCACGTGTTTGAGCGAATTCGACGCCATATGCGCGACAAAGATGGAATCCTTTGCCGCCATCGCCAGCGTATCGCCCTGAAGTTCGGAAAAGAGCGTTTCATCCCCCGCGATGGGCCGCAGGTCGAACATGACCGAGGCCAACATCTGCGCTTCTTCGTTCGGTTTTGCGATCCACATGCGGAAATAGCTCTGCCAGACTGACAAACGCTGCCGCCAGCGATCAGCGGTCGCCATCATATCACCCGGGCAATAGACGTAGCCGCAGGCGTTCAGCCCGTCACAAACAAAGGTCGCGAGCTGCGCGAAATACCGCATATCATCGTCGGTCGCACTGTCGTGGATGATCAGACAGTTGTCCTGATCCGACACGCCCGTTTGTTCGCGGCGACCTTGGCTCCCGCAAGCGGCCCAGCAATAGGGCACGGGCGCGGGGCCGAATTTAACCTCGGCCATTTTGAGCAATCGTCGGGTGACGATGTCGGCCACATCGGTCACTTTGCGGGTGACAACGTCGTGGGCAAGGTGGCTACCGACCAATTGCATGAGGAAATCGGGCAGACGTTTCGTCACCTCAGACATTTCCTCAACGCTGGTGGCACGGCCCAAGTCCGCAATCATATGCGCCTGCGAAGTAGCGAGGAACCGTGTCAGGTCGGTCTGGGTGATCATCCCGCGGAACTTGCCATTCTCGACAATCGGTAAGTGACCAATGCGGTGATCAATCATCATATGCATCACGTCCGACCCCAAGGCTGACGGGTCCAACGTCACGGGGTTGCGGGTCATTATGGTGTAGACGGGGAGGTCAGGATTTAGACCCTCTGCCAGCACTTTGTTGTTCATATCGCGCACGGTGAGGATGCCGACCAGCTTGTCGTTTTCCTCAACCCCGAGCGATGAAATCCGTTCATCCCGCATCAGCCGCGCGGCGTCCTTGATCGCCAGATCGGGCGCGCAGGTGATCGGTTCATGCGCCAACATGTCCTCGACATGCAGCGTTAAAATCCCGCCTTGGGTGATGCCACGGGCACCGCCACGGGTGAAATATCGGTTAAATGTCGCGAAGTGTTTGACCGCGTTCAGAAACGCATCAGCGGGAAATAGATGAAGCACACAATCGCTCGCCGCGCGGGCATTGGTTGCGGCCTTGCCGTCCCGCAAGAGACCCCTTTCGCCGAAATGGTTTCGTGCGCCCAAGATCGACACCAAAGCCCCAGAGGCATCCGTGACCTCAACCGTGCCGTCCTCAATCAGGTACACCCCTTCGAGCGGATCATCGTGGCTGTAGATCGTTTCGCCCGTCACAACATCACGGCGGATCAGCCCCGCACCAACCGTTTTAAGGTCGTGCCGCTCTAGTCCGTCATAAGGGTGAGTGGTTGCGAGAAACCGAATAATATCTGCGTTTTCCAAAGGAGCCTCGTGATCAAAAAAGGGCGCGGGATATACTCCCGCGCCCGATCATATTGTCACGGGTCAGGTTTTGCACTGACCTACGTCAACCTTAGTGGTCAACAGCCGAACCTGCACCGCGCGGAATGCGGATGCTTTCAACCAGCTCCTGAACGTCAGCCGGAACTTCTTCGGTCGCGTTGGACACGAGGTAAGCTACGATGAAGTTGATCAGAGCGCCTACAGCACCGAACGAGGTCGATTTGATCGACAGAAGCAGCGGGTCAGCATCCGAGAAGGACGCAGTCGATGCGACGAAGAACCAACCTTTGTGCAGGAAGATGTAAACGATGGTTGTGATCAGACCAGCGAGCATACCAGCCACTGCGCCCTTGTTGTTGATGCGCTTCGAGAAGATGCCCATCAGGATCGCAGGGAAGATCGACGCAGCAGCAAGACCGAATGCGAGAGCAACGGTTTGTGCAGCGAAGCCCGGAGGGTTGAGGCCGAGCCAGGTTGCAACTGCAATAGCAACAGCCATTGCGATACGTGCAGCCATCAGTTCGCCTTTTTCCGAGATGTTCGGGTTGATCTGAGATTTGATCAGGTCGTGCGAAACAGCCGATGCGATAGCCATCAGAAGGCCCGCAGCGGTCGAAAGCGCAGCAGCAAGACCACCAGCAGCAACCAGTGCGATCACCCAGCCCGGAAGCTGTGCGATTTCAGGGTTAGCCAGAACCATGATGTCACGGTTAACGGTCAGCTCGTTTGCGTCGCCGTTTGCATAGGTGATAGCGCCGTCGCCGTTTTTGTCGTCGAACGACAGCAGACCGGTTTTAGCCCAGTTGTTCACCCAGTTCACGTCGTTGCCCTGTGCGTCTACACCAGCTTCGATTTCAGCCAGCGAAAGCGCAGCTTCCGATGTGCCGTTCGGGTAGAAGGTGTTGATCAGGTTCAGACGAGCCATTGCGCCAACAGCCGGAGCGGTCAGGTACAGCAGCGCGATGAACACCAGAGCCCAACCAGCCGACGAACGTGCGTCCTTAACGGTCGGAACCGTGAAGAAGCGAACGATAACGTGCGGCAGACCTGCAGTACCGATCATCAGCGATACGGTGAACAGGAACATGTTCAGGGTGGTGTCAGACTGTGCGAGGTACGACTTGAAGCCGAGATCGCTCAGAAGACCTTCGAGGTCCTGAAGGATCGGTTGGCCGGTCGCAACAGAGTCAGAGAACAGACCCAGACCCGGGATCGGGTTGCCAGTCAGCTGGAGCGAGATGAACACAGCCGGAATGGTGTATGCGATGATCAGAACAACGTACTGAGCAACCTGAGTGTAGGTGATGCCTTTCATGCCGCCAAGAACAGCGTACATGAATACGATCGCAGCACCGATGAACAGGCCGGTCGAGTTCGACACTTCGAGGAAGCGCGAGAACGCAACACCAACGCCGGTCATCTGACCGATAACGTAGGTTACAGATGCGATGATCAGACAGATAACCGCAACGGTACGTGCAGTTTGGCTGTAGAAACGGTCGCCGATGAATTCCGGCACGGTGAATTTACCGAACTTACGCAGGTAAGGTGCCAGAAGCATTGCGAGCAGAACGTAACCACCGGTCCAACCCATAAGGTAAGCCGAGGTGTCGTAGCCGCCGAATGCGATAATACCAGCCATCGAGATGAACGATGCTGCCGACATCCAGTCAGCGCCGGTCGCCATGCCGTTGAGAACCGGGTGAACACCACGGCCTGCAGCATAGAATTCAGAAGTAGATCCGGCGCGAGCCCAGATCGCGATGCCGATGTAGAGCGCGAAAGTCGCACCAACAACCAGCAGGTTAAGCGTAAACTGATCCATTGGTTGTGCTCCTTACTCGTCCACGCCGTGCTCTTTGTCGAGCTTGTTCATCTTTGCAGCGTAAACAAAGATAAGAACAAGAAAGACAAGGATCGAACCTTGTTGTGCGAACCAGAAGCCCAGATCGGTGCCACCGATTGCGATGCCCGAAAGCACCGGACGCAGCAGGATGCCAAAACCGAACGAAACAACAAACCAGATCACGAGGCTGATGCCAATGATCCGTTTGTTGGCTGCCCAGTAGGCGTTGTTGTCGCCATTGTTAGCCATTGAATTTCCTCCAAGTTACCCCACCTTCGGTCCCTCAACCGAAGGGTAATATAACAGGGCGCGTACGCCCTGCTCCCTCCCCCCTTTCGGGGTTTTAGTAGAACGCGGGTGAAGTTCCCGCGTTCATACTGTTCAGCCCTTATTGTGGACCGAATTCTTAATAAGATCGTCTACAACGGACGGATCGGCAAGCGTAGATGTGTCGCCGAGGCTTCCAGTGTCATTTTCTGCGATCTTGCGCAGGATGCGACGCATGATTTTGCCCGAACGTGTCTTTGGCAGACCAGGTGCCCACTGGATCACGTCTGGTTTAGCAATCGGACCGATCTCTGTGCGGACCCAAACTTCGAGCTCCTTCTGAAGCTCAGCAGTCGGCTCAACACCGTTCATCAGGGTGACGTAGCAGTAGATGCCCTGACCTTTGATGTCGTGCGGGTAGCCAACAACCGCGGCCTCAGCGACAGCAGCGTGAGCCACCAGCGCGGATTCTACTTCGGCGGTGCCCATGCGGTGACCCGATACGTTGATCACGTCATCGACGCGGCCGGTGATCCAGTAGTAACCGTCTGCGTCACGGCGGCAGCCGTCACCAGTGAAGTAGTAGCCTTTGAAGTCAGAGAAGTAGGTCTGCATAAAGCGCTCGTGGTCACCGTAAACGGTGCGCATCTGACCCGGCCACGAGTCTTTGATGCAGAGAACGCCTTCAGCTTCGGTCTCGTCGATCTCTTTACCAGTGGTCGCGTCGAGCAGAACTGGCTGCACACCAAAGAACGGTGTGGTTGCCGAACCCGGCTTCGTCGGGGTTGCACCCGGAAGCGGTGTCAGCATGTGACCACCAGTTTCGGTCTGCCACCATGTGTCAACGATCGGACGTGTGCCTTTGCCGACAACATCGTTGTACCAGTTCCAAGCTTCAGGGTTGATCGGCTCACCCACGGTGCCGAGGATGCGGAGCGACGACAGGTCGTATTTCTCAACAAACTCTTTACCCATGCCCATCAGCGAACGGATCGCGGTCGGTGCGGTGTAGAACTGAGTAACTTTGTGCTTTTCACAAACAGCCCAGAAACGGCCAGCGTCTGGGTAGGTCGGAACGCCTTCGAACATCAGGGTGGTGCCGCCGTTAGCGAGCGGGCCATAGACGATGTAAGAGTGACCAGTTACCCAACCCACGTCAGCGGTACACCAGTATACGTCGCCTTCATGGTAGTCGAAGGTGTATTCGTGGGTCATCGCTGCGTAGACCAGATAACCACCAGTCGAGTGCACAACGCCCTTTGGCTTACCAGTCGAACCCGAGGTGTAGAGAATGAACAGCGGGTCTTCTGCGTTCATCGGACGTGCAGGGCACTCTGGCGAAGCGTGGGACATGAGGTATTTCACGTCAACGTCACGGCCATCGATCCAAGTGGTCTGATCACCAGTGTGTTTCACAACAAGGCAACGCACCTTGTCCGAACAGTGCAGAAGCGCTGCGTCACAGTTGGATTTCAGTGCAGTGCGACGACCACCACGCGGAGCGGTGTCAGCAGTGATAACAACCTTCGCACCAGAGTCGTTGATGCGGTTTGCCAGCGCGTCAGGCGAGAAGCCCGCGAACACGATCGAATGGACAGCACCGATACGCGCACAAGCGAGCATCGCGTAAGCAGCCTCAGGGATCATCGGAAGATAGATCACAACGCGGTCGCCGCGCATCACGCCTTGGCTCAGCAGGACGTTTGCGAAACGGTTCACCTTCTCGGACAGCTCATTATAGGTGATGTGCTGTGCAGGCTCATCTGGCGAGTCAGGCTCGAAAATGATTGCGGTCTGATCACCGCGGGTCGCGAGGTGACGGTCCACACAGTTATATGCTGCGTTGATCACGCCGTCTTCGAACCACTTGATGTCGACGTTGCCGTGTTCGAACGACGTGTTCTTTACCTGCGAGTAAGGCTGCATCCAGTCCAGACGCTTACCGTGCTCACCCCAGAATGCCACGGGATCGTTCACCGAAGCCGCATACATCTCTTTGTATTTCGCCGCGTCGATATGAGCGCGCTTCACCACCTCTTCGGACGGCGGATAAATCTTGTCAGTCATGAAATTCCTCCCGAGCATTCTGTAAATCTCGGCTCGGGGCTCCTCTCCCCAAGCTACTTGACTGTGATCATACACCATTTTCCTGTCAACGGTCGCATAAACATAAGCGCTAACAGTATTTTTTTGTAAAATCTTTTACCAACAGAATTGAAAATCAGTAAACCGTTTTGCAGATTCGCGAAATTTCCTTTGTTTTTCTGCAGTTTGACGCAACGGCACTTTCTGACCTTTGACAGCAGCCAGCAGACAACCGATATACGCACATACGACCAAAGAATGGGAAAAACGGGCCGGTGGCTTTTCAACGCGACATAGACGGGTTCAAGACGGCCATCGAAAGCGTCTACGCGGACCTGCGCGACTCTCTTCTCACGGGGGCGATCGCGCCTTCGGCGAAAATGCGAGTCGAAGAACTGCGTGCGCGCTATGGCGTCGGTTCCTCTACCGTGCGCGAGGCGCTGTCGCGTCTGCTCGTTGAGAACCTCGTCACGACCGAAGGCCAGCGCGGGTTCAAGGCAGCGCCTGTGTCCATGTCCGACTTCCGCGAATTGGTCGATATGCGCTGCATGATCGAAGTGCAGGGCGTCCGTTTGGCGATCGAACGCGGCGATCAGGATTGGGAAAGCGGCCTCGTCGTTGCCCACCACCGCCTCGCCCGCGTCGAAGAGTCGATCCCCGCCGAACGCGCAAAACACTGGGAACAGGCCAACCGTGATTTCCACGATGCCACCGTCGCCGCCCACGGCAACCGCTGGCTCGCCGATATGCGCGATCTGCATCAGACGCATTGGATGCGCTACATCCAGATCGCGGCCCCGTGGCGCAAGATGCCCATCGACAGCCGCGCCGAACACCAAGACATCTTTGACGCCGTCATCGCCCGCAAAGCCGACGACGCCGCCCACCTCATCGACCGCCACTTCCGCAAACACGCAAGCGCGGTCGAAGCAGGATTGGGTCGGAAGTAGAGGTTGAACTCAAGGCCCTGAGCCGTCACCCTGTTCGGGGATGAGGAAATGGGCACTGATATGACACCTGCTGACGTTCACCGAATGAACACGCTGATCGCGGACCTGCGCCCAACGGAACGCCTGCGTGTCTTGGATATCGGCGCAAACCCCCTGATCGAAGGGGATGTGTCCTACAAACCGCTCCTCGACCACGGACACGCCGAGGTGTTTGGTTTTGAACCCCAAGAGGACGCCCTCGCCGCGCTAAATGACCGCAAATCGGCCAATGAAACCTACCTACCCCACGCGTTAGGGGATGGGACATCAAAAACATTACACCTCTACCAGCAGGGCGGATTTACCTCGATTTTCCCCGCCGATGAGGACAGTGCCCGCTACCTTGGGTTCGTGAAGGGCATGACTGAAAAAGGCACGATCAAAATCAAGACGCGCAAATTGGACAGCCTCAAAGAGGTGCCCACCGTCGATTTCCTCAAAATCGATGTGCAGGGCAGCGAAAAAGCGATCCTCGAACACGGGAAACAGAAACTCTCCAACGCGATCGCTCTCCAAACCGAAGTCCGCATGTTCCCGCTCTACCGTGGTGAACCCAGATACGGAGAGCTAGAGGCGGAGATCGTCGCGCAGGGCTTCGAATTCCTGCGGTTCGCGTCAATGAAACACGTCAGCCTCGCCCGTCGGCACCGTGGCCGCATCCGTCGTCACGACTTTGCCCAAGCGGTCGATGGCGACGCGTTCTTTGTCCGTGATCTGAGGAACGTGGACAGCTTCACCGACGAACAGCTCAAAAAGCTCGCCATCATCGGCGATGCGATCATGGGCCTGTTCGATGTCGCGCTCTACGCGCTCGATATTCTGGTGGAACGGTCGGTGATCACTGACGATGTGATCAACCGCTATTTCAGCAACATTCCCAAACAACGCCTGCGCAGCTGATTCAGGATTAGACCGGAAATAACACCCTAGGTTGTATCGTCACCTCTTTTCCCTAAACTACCCCCATTTAACAGTGGAGGTTTCCGAAGTGAGAGTTTTAACCCTTATTCCTATCGTCGCTCTGATGGCTGCCTGCCAAACAACCACGGGCCCGAGCACAACTTCGTCATCATCAGTCGGGTCATTGATGACGTCATTCTTGCAATCAAACTACAACCAAAACGGCGGATGGAGCGACGCGGATCGCGCCCGCCACAAATGCCCCGAAGAGCCTTGGTTCTATGAAGGCATCGCAAATGCAACAAGCGTTGCTGAACTGGATGCCTTTGCGCAAGCAAACGGGTTCCAGACCTCGCGCACTGTGGCAACAGCCCGAATGGTGTTGAACGGAGAAGCCGTCCCAGAGAGCCTCTTGGACAAGGCGCGCTGCATCACGCCAGCATCAATCGCCCAAGTTAGATAAACAAACGGCCACGCCCTCTGGGAGGAGGGGCGTGGCCGTTGATAATTAGGGACTGCGGACCCCGGCTAAGGGTCCGCAGCTGGAGGAAGCAAGGCTTAGAAGAAGCCCAGCTTGTTCGGGTTGTAGCTCATCAGGATGTTTTTGGTTTGCTGGTAGTGGTCCAGCATCATCTTGTGAGTTTCACGGCCAATACCCGACTGCTTGTAGCCGCCAAATGCAGCGTGTGCAGGGTAAGCGTGGTAGTTGTTCACCCAGACGCGGCCAGCCTCGATGGCGCGGCCAAAGCGGTAGCAACGGGTCGCATCGCGGGTCCATACACCAGCGCCGAGGCCGTACATGGTGTCGTTTGCGATCTTCAGCGCTTCTGCTTCGTCTTTAAAGGTGGTGACAGAGACAACCGGTCCAAAGATCTCTTCTTGGAACACGCGCATCTTGTTGTGGCCTTTCAGAACGGTCGGCTGAACGTAGAAACCGTTCGCGATGTCGCCGTTGAAACGAGCAGCATCACCACCAACCAGAACTTCTGCACCTTCGTCACGACCGATTTGCAGGTAGGACATGATTTTGTCCTGCTGCTCTTGGGAGGCCTGAGCACCAACCATGGTGTTCATATCGCGCGGGTCGCCTTGTTTGATCGCTTTAACACGCTCGATGCACTTTTCGATGAAGCGATCGTAGATGTCTTCTTGGATCAGAGCGCGCGACGGGCAGGTGCAAACTTCGCCTTGGTTGAAGGCAAAGAGAACGAAACCTTCGACCGCTTTGTCGAGGAACGCATCGTCTTCGGCCATAACGTCCGAGAAGAAGATGTTCGGGGATTTACCGCCGAGTTCCAGAGTCACAGGGATCAGGTTTTCGGTCGCAGCCTGCATGATTTTGCGGCCAGTTTCGGTCGAACCTGTGAACGCGATTTTTGCGATGCGCGGCGAACGTGCCAGCGGTGCGCCAACTTCTGCGCCCATGCCGTTTACGATGTTCAGAACGCCAGCCGGCAGAAGATCTGCGATGATGTCGATCAGAACCATGATCGCGGCAGGGGTTTGCTCTGCTGGTTTCAGAACGATGCAGTTACCCGCAGCCAGCGCAGGCGCCAGTTTCCATGCTGCCATCAGAACCGAGAAGTTCCACGGAATGATCTGACCAACAACGCCGAGAGGCTCGTGGAAGTGATACGCAACGGTGTCGTGATCGATTTCCGACATGTTGCCTTCTTGGGCGCGCAGAACGCCAGCAAAGTAACGGAAGTGGTCAACCGACAGCGGGATGTCAGCGTTTACGGTTTCGCGGATCGGCTTGCCGTTGTCCCAGGTTTCGGCGCATGCCAGCTGGTGCAGATTTTCTTCGAGACGGTCTGCGATTTTCAGCAGGATGTTCGAACGCTCTGCGGGCGAAGTCTTGCCCCATGCGTCTTTTGCAGCATGTGCTGCGTCGAGTGCGAGCTCGATGTCTGCTGCGTCGGAACGGGCAACCTGACATACCACTTCACCGGTGATCGGGGTGATGTTGTCAAAGTATTTGCCGGAAACTGGGGCAACCCATTTACCGCCGATAAAGTTGTCGTAGCGATCTTTGAATGGGTTAACGAAATAGTCGACGACTTGGGTCATCTGGTTCATGTGATTTCTCCTCCTAAGAACCGCGTGTGCCGCGGTATGCAGAAGAGATGAATGGAATCACGGGGCCTTGTGCAGGGGGGTGTCTCAGCCGCCCTGCCCCACCTGTCTCACTACTGAGACAGGTCAGCGCCACTTTCGCTGAGGCCGAGGCGTTTCATACGGCGGTACATCGTGGCGCGCCCAATGCCCAAGGCCCGCGCCGCCGCCGACACGTTACCCTCTGCACGAGCGAGCGCACGTTTCACCGCCGCCTTTTCCCCACGATCAAAGCCCGTTTCCTGCCCGTCACGCCCCAAAAGGTCCACGGCAGGGCGCGGCGCGAGATGCCCCATCGCGTTTAGACCGAACGCCTTACGTGCCGCGCGGGTCGCACCGACAACAATATCGTCCCCATCCACCGCCAATAGCGCCGCACCCGTTGCGTCACCTTCGGCCACGAGGATGCGTTTGCCCGCGAACGACGACCGAAACACTTCCGCTTCGATCTGCTGAGCGGTTTGAACGACCATCGCGCCAATCAAACGGTTATAGCCTTCGGTCTGATCCGCCCGCGCCGACGACACATCGAGCGCCGCAATCAACGCCCCATCAGGTCCGAAAATCGGCGCGTCCATGCAGCTCATCGCGATATTTTTCGCCATGAAATGGTCGGTGCGGTGAATGGTGATCTGTCGTTGCTCTGCCAAACAAGTACCGATGCCGTTCGTGCCCTCGGCAGCCTCACTCCAATCGTGACCAGGCCAGAGGCCCCATTCCTTGAACACCTCCGAGTCCCCGTCGGAACAGCGTTTTTCCAGAACGATCCCGTCCGCGTCCGTTAATAGAACGCCGCAACCAGAATGCCCGATTAGCCCAAAGAGGTTGTCCAACTTTGGCGACGCAACGTGCAACACCCGCTCCATCGCGGCCATGCGGCCCTTCAATGAAGAAGAATCGAGCGAGTCGCGCATTTCGCGCATCGCGGGATCTAGACCATAATTCTTAGCCGACCGCAGCCACGACGCCGCCAAACGCGATCGCGCCGCTGCCGATCCGGACGAAAGGGACTGCATCACGCGGTCGATATGAGAGCTACGAGTCATGTCACGAAAGCCTTAACATATAGTCTTATCGAGCAACGTCGCGACTTTGGTCTCAACTCACGCGGAAGTGCAACCACACAACCTAAAAAGAAGTTTGCACAAAATCTGTGGAAAACTCTTGCCAGAATCCAAATCCTGTCGCAGTAATATACGCAAAATACGAAAATAACGGCAAAAACCGTAACAAACGGTGGCCACAGAGGCGAGAAGAGAGGGTCAGATGGGTCAAGAACCCAAGACAAACCTACGTATTGATACCATCGTTGGTCAACACGCCGCGATGCTATCAGAGCGGTTGCAAGCACACCGTGCCCAGCTTTTTCCGCCGAACGCGAGCAAAGAGCTGCGCAAATTCACCAGTGGTGAAGTCGCTGACCTGCTCGGCGTCAAAGATGCCTATTTGCGCAAGCTTAGTCTCGACTCCAAAGGCCCCGATCCTGAAATCCGTGGCAACGGACGCCGCTATTATTCGCCCGACGATATCGTAGCTCTTCGCGAATACCTCGAAAAAGGCGCGAAGGTTCCCGGCACCTATATGCCCGGTCGTCGCGATGGCGATCATCTACAGGTGATTTCGGTCATAAACTTCAAAGGTGGCTCTGGTAAAACGACGACCTCGGCGCACCTAGCGCAGAAGATGGCGCTCGACGGATACCGCGTTTTGGCGATCGACATCGACCCTCAGGCGTCTTTCTCGGCGTTGCATGGGTTCCAGCCAGAGTTTGACCTTCTAGACGGTGGAACGCTCTATGACGCGATCCGTTATGATAACCCCGTTCCAATTCGAGACGTGATTCAAAAGACTTACTTCCGAAATCTGGACATTATTCCGGGCAACCTCGACCTCATGGAGTTCGAGCACGATACCCCCCGCGCGCTGGCCCAACGGGATGGTAACCTTTTTTTCACTAGAGTGGGCGACGCGCTCGCTGATGTGGAAGAGGATTATGACGTGGTTATCGTAGACTGCCCGCCCCAGTTAGGGTTCTTAACAATGTCGGCCCTTTCGGCCGCGACCGCTGTGTTAGTGACGGTTCACCCGCAGATGCTCGACGTGATGTCGATGTGTCAGTTCCTGTTGATGACATCAAACCTCCTCGGCGTTGTGGCCGAAGCAGGCGGTGACATGTCCTATGACTGGCTGCGCTATGTGGTGACCCGTTATGAACCCGGTGATGGCCCGCAAAACCAGATGGTGTCTTTCATGCGCTCTATGTTCGGAGAGCATGTTTTGAACCACACGATGCTGAAATCGACCGCGATTTCAGACGCTGGCCTGACAAAACAAACCTTGTGGGAGATCGAAAAGTCCCAATTCACGCGGTCCACCTATGACCGCGCGATTGAAAGTATTTCAGCCGTTTGCGGTGAAATAGAGACGCTAGTTCAAGAGGCATGGGGGCGGACCAATGGCGCGTAAAGGTATTCTGACCGGCTTGATGGACAACACCGCCGCGCCCGCAACCGACACCCGTGTTGATCCCGCAAAACCCCGTTACGGCAAGGGTGCCATCGGTGCCGTGAGCCAATCCATCGCCGAACTCAAGTCCCGCTCGATCATTCAGGTCGATCCGCGGATGATCGACGATGCGGGTATGCAGGACCGTCTGGAAACGGATGACATCCCTGCCCTCGCCGAAAGTATCAAACTTTACGGCCAGCAGGTTCCCGTTCTGCTCCGCCCCAATCCGAATGACCCCGAACGCTATCAGGTGGTCTACGGGCGGCGGCGTGTTGCGGCTCTGAAACTGCTAAAACAGCCCGTTGCGGCCATGGTTAGGGTCTTAAACGACCGCGAACTGGTCATTGCCCAGGGTCAGGAAAACTCTGCCCGCCGCGATCTGTCGTTCATCGAACGCGCCAACTTTGCCCGCCAAATGCGGGACGCTGGTTACGAACGTAAAGTGATCTGTGACGCGCTCAACGTCGATAAAACTGTGATTTCGCGGATGTTGTCGATCGTCGACTCGATCCCCCTGCCCCTGATCGAAGCCATCGGGGCCGCGCCCACCATCGGCCGCGATCGGTGGAGCAAACTTGCCGATCAGCTCAACGGTCGGGATCTTACCGCGAACGCCGTCGGTGAAGGATCAGATCAACGGTTCGAGGCCGTGTTTAAGTCTCTAACCTTGCCCAAAACGCCCGCAGCCAAGCCGGACCGGATCACCGCCAACGGTTCCGAAATCGCGCAGGTTGCCCGCAAACCGAATAAAACAGTGCTCACCCTACCCAAAGACGGCTTTGACGATTGGTTGGTGGCGCATCTGGAAGAAATTCACCGCGATTGGAAACAGTCGAACGGCTGAATAATAGAGCAGTAACAACAACTTAGGAGGCACGACCCAGCAAAACCCAAAGAAAAAGGCCCCCCAAAGCAGATACCTCAGAGAGCCCTATTCGTGTTTTAGCACTTCCGAATATCAGGCTAAAGTTGACAGCTGTCAACAGGCGTCGAATCTGGCGGGCAAAAAAGTTTTGCTCCGTGATGAACTATGGACATTTACGCAACGACGCCTTTTGGGCGGCGACCAGTAACGGCTGGATTGATCGAACGCGCCGCCCTTCGTCAACAAGCCCCTGCCCTCCCGACCGCGAACAAATGGGAGCTTTTCCGCGAACTCTGCACCGCACGCAAAGAATTCGGTCTCTCAGACCGCGATCTCACGGTCCTGAACGCGCTGTTAACCTTTCATCGCGGCGACGACCTCGCTGCGTCCGAGCAGTTGATCGTGTTTCCATCCAACGAAACGCTCTCTTCTCGCGCTCATGGCATGCCCGAAAGCACGCTCCGCCGTCACATCGCCACTCTGGTCGAGGCGGGCATCATACTGCGCAACGACAGTCCAAATGGTAAACGCTACGCCGTCAAAAGTAGAACCGGCGTTCTACGGGCCTATGGCTTTGATCTACGGCCCCTTTTGGTGCGCGCCGACGAAATCATCGAAGCCGCCACAAAGATCCGCGAAGAAGACGCCCAAAAAAAAGAACTGCGCGATACGGTTGTGATCCTAAAACGCGATGCCGACAAGCTCATAAGTTTTGGCATGGAAGATCACGCTGACGATCGCTGGACCAAACCTCGCGAAGCGCTGATCGAACTCGGCAAAATGCTCCGACGTAAACTGGACATTTCGACACTAACATCGCTCAAAACGCGGCTTCACGCGCTTGTGGAAAACCTCCATCACTTGCTAGGGATGACTGTTGGTAAATCATCAGAAATGAGCGGCACCGACAGCCAAAATGAGCGGCACCAATCTAATTCAAATAATACTCCTATTGAATCTGAACAAAGCACCGTTCCGCTTCCAATGGTTCTAACCGCTTGTCCTGATGTCGCCGATTTTGCCAATCGACCGCTCCGCAGTTGGCACGATTTCATCTCTGCAATGTCAGTCATTAAGGCCATGATGGGGATCTCGGCTGAAACGTGGGATCATGCGATGAAAATCATGGGACCGAAAAACACCTCTGTTGTCTGTGCTGGCATCCTTCAACGCATGGGAGAGATCAAATCGCCTGGTGGTTACCTTCGTCGCCTCACCCAAAAGGCCGAACAAGGCGGATTTTCACCAATGCCGATGATGATTGCACTGTCCCGTCAACAAAGTTGACAGCTGTCAACTCTCACCCCTTTACATCGTTCTTCAGCTATGACCCCCTAACCTCATGATCCAGATCCAATCCCTTTCCTGCCAATACGGCGACAAAACCGTGATAGACGCGGTCACCCTCGAACTAATCGAGACGCGGGTGGGTATTGTCGGTCGAAATGGCTCTGGAAAATCGACACTGGCGCGGGCGATTTCGGGTCTAATACACCCAGAACAGGGTCGAATTTTGATCGACGGCATCGATGTTCTGAATGACCGAAAATCCGCGCTCTCTGCGGTGGGCATTTTGTTCCAGAATCCAGATCATCAGATCATTTTCCCGACCGTCGAAGAGGAAATTTCCTTCGGATTACGCCAGCTCGGGCAGTCAAAAGCTGATGCATCGACGAAAACCGATGAAACCCTAGCCAATTTCGGCAAACCGGACTGGGCCAAGCGACCCATTTCGACCCTAAGTCAGGGGCAACGCCACCTTGTGTGCCTCATGTCCGTCCTCGCAATGGCGCCTTCGGTGATCATTCTAGATGAACCGTTCAGCGGGTTGGACATTCCGACGACGCGCGCACTGCAAAAGAGACTCAATCAGCTAGATCAGACTCTGATTCACATCACGCATGACCCGGCGGTGATCGCTGATTATGACCGTGTTCTCTGGATCGAGGGCGGAAAAATCATCGCGGATGGTGCGCCAGAGACCGTTTTACCCGAATATCTGCGGGTGATGGAGGCGGATGATGCTGGCGCTCACCTCTGACATTCACACTCCGCTGCATGATTGGCGCGCTGGGGTCAAACTCGGGCTGCTATCCATCGCAATTGTGATCCTATTCCTGCTGAAATCGCCTATTTTGCTCGCAGGTGCTGCGGGACTTACCGCCCTGCTCTATCGCTCGTTTGGCGTGAAATTCGCGGCCCAAGGGCTCCGGATGCTGAAACCGCTGCGGTTTTTCCTCGGGTTTATCCTGCTTTGGCAGGTCGTTTTGGGTGATACGGCCACGGGTTTCGCGATTGTGTTGCGGTTGGCAACTGCAGTGAGTTTGGCCAATTTAGTGACACTTTCGACCCGTTTGGACGACCTGATCGACCTTGTGATCTGGCTTGCCTCCCCTGCCCGCTTTATCGGACTGTCACCCAAGCCCCTTGCACTCTCGATAGCCCTCGTTGTGCGGTTCGTGCCTGTTCTTCTCGAACGGGCCAATCATATGGCGGACGCCTTTCGTGCTCGGTCCACCAGACGGCCCACGTTTTACATCATTCTGCCCCTGATCGTCAGCGTTCTCGAAGATGCGGATCATGTTGCGCTCGCGCTGCGTGCACGCGGTGGGCTGGATGGAGCGTTTAATCCCTGATATGTGGTCCCGCAAATGAGGGGACACATTATGCAAACCAAAGAGAACGACCTTGTAATGATCGCGCTTTTCGCGGCGCTCGTTGCAGTTTTGGGCCTTCTGCCCGCGATTCCGATGCCTTGGGGCATTCCTGTGACGGCGCAGAGCCTTGGTGTGATGCTTGCGGGCGCTGTTTTAGGCGCGAAACGCGGTGGCCTGTCGATGCTGTTGTTTATTGGCCTCGTGGCCTTGGGGCTGCCGCTTTTGGCGGGGGGACGCGGGGGTTTAGGCGTTTTCGTATCGCCGACCGCTGGTTTCGTCGTCGGTTTCCCCGTCGCGGCCTTTGTAACGGGTCTTGTGATGCAGAACCTGCGTATTGATGCGATGGTTGCATCTAGCATCGCGTCGCTGATCGGCGGGATTGGCGTGCTTTATGTCATGGGTATCGGCGGGTTCTGGATGCTGACGGACAAGGGTCTGATGGCCTCGATCACCATCATGGCGACCTACATCCCTGGCGATTTGGTCAAGGTCGTACTGACCGCTATCGTGGTTGGCGCCTTGGTTAAGGCACGTCCGCAGAGCCTTCTGTCGCGTCAGTAATGGAAACGCGGCGGGCCATAGAGGATCGTCGATCGGTTCGCGCCTTCACGGATCAACCCGTGGATCGCGCTGAAATAGAGACGATTTTGACCTTGGCCCGCTGTGCGCCTTCGGGTGCAAACCTTCAGCCCGGTCGGTTCCATGTTCTGACTGGCACACCGTTGAAATCCCTATCCGATGCCCTGCTCGACGGAATTGCAGAGGATCGGCTTCAGGTCAGCGAATACAGCTACTTCCCCCGCCCCATGTCCGCCGATCTAAAAGCCCGTCAGAGGGCCGCTGGCTTTGCGCTCTACGATGCTTTGGGCATTGAAAAACGTGACCTTGAGGGGCGGAAGGCTCAGTTTGAGCACAACTACCGTTTCTTTGGCGCTCCTGTGGGCATGATCATCACGATCCATCGTGAGATGGGCGCGGGGTGCTTTATGGACCTCGGGATGGCGATCCAGACGATGTTGCTCGCCGTGCATGATGCAGGGTTAGCGGCCTGTGGGATTGGGGCGATGGCGAATTACGGGGATTTGATCCACGACCATCTGGGGCTAGATGCCGATGAAATGGTCGTGGCTGGCGTGGCGATTGGCTATGCGGCGGACCATCCTGTGAACGATTTCAGGACAGAGCGGGACGCGCTGGATGTCTTTGCGATCTTCCGTGGGTTTGAAAGTTGACAGCTGTCAACTTTTTCCAAAACCCTGCACTTTGATCGCTGAACCGATGCCGCCCGCCGCTGCTATTGCGGCCAATCCTGTGCGGTTTGTCCCCGCAAGGTCGTGATACAGACGCACCATCAGGATCGCGCCAGAGGCCCCAATCGGATGCCCACGGGCCAAAGCACCGCCCTTGAGGTTCACAGTGCGCGGATCGATCCCTGTGCCTTCCACGCAGGCGATGGCTTGTGCGGCGTAGGCCTCCATCATTTCGACCTGATCGACGGGGGCGTCCGCGACCGCTTTGATCGCGGCAATCGGGGCGAGCGCGGGGTTCATCGGGTCGCCGCCAACACAGGCGTAGTCGGTCAGCAGCAGAGCATTACGGTCGGGTAAAACGTCCTCGGCTACGACAAGGCAGAACGCGGCAGCATCGGCAGAGACGGCGGTGTTGACAGCTGTCAACTCTCCGGTGACGACGGGGGCGCGGGCGACCAAACGAGGGGCGAGGCGGCGGGTGAACGGGTCGTCCAATTCGTCACCCAAGGGCACGATTTCAAACCGAAGCGCTGTGCGGGCAGAGAGGGCCTTTTCATGACTATCAATGGCCCAAGCATCCTGCCGTTCACGCGGCACGTTCAGCGCATTCGCGGCCTCGGCTAGGTCAGGGTCACGGTCGGGCCAGGGGGTGAATGGTGGGCGGTCATAGGCCACGGGACCGTCAGGCGTTTGCGCCATGCGGATCGGACGTTGTGAGTGGGACTCTGCGCCGCCCGCCAAAACGACCTTGGCCTGACCAGAGCGCACCAACGCCATCGCAATCCCAATCGCATCGAGGCCACCCGCGCACTGTCGATCAATCGACAGGCCAGCAACGCGCGTAGGCAGACCAGCGGCGAGTGCGGCGACACGGGCGGGATTGCCACCGCCGCCAATGGCATTCGATAGGATAACTTCGTCCACGTCCTCGGGGCGTAATCCAGCGTCCGCGAGGCAGGCCAGCATCACAGGTGCAGCTAGGTCGTGCAGCGCGTATCCCGACAATGCGCCACCCTTGGGGGCGACGATAGTGCGGCGGGCGGCGATGATGCGGGGGGTCATGCGAGGTTCCTCAGCAAGGCGGCCAGCGCGGTGAGGTTCGGTTTGCCAGAGGGCAGGGCGGGCCAGTCCGACAGACGGTAGGCGCGGCGGATCTGGATGCCATTGGCACGGGCGGCGGTCTGTAGGTCCTCGGGCGCGATCATCCCGTGATAGAGCGCGACGGGAACCGCCCCGCGCATGTCGTCCAGCATCGGCAAAACAGCGACCCCATGCACGCCGTCGATTTGGGATAGGGAGGCCTCTGCGGCTTCGGGGTGGTAGTTGCGATCCGCGACGGTGAACATGCGATCCGCACGACCTGTGAGGAAGAGGTAGCCGTCGCGCATCTCTCCCATCTCGCCAACAGTGACCCAGCCTTTGCGGGTTTGCGTGGTGGCGCTGGAGCCCTCGACGTAGTGGTCAAAGAGGTAGGGCGAGCGCACCCAAACGAGGCCATCGCGAATGTCTATCTCAACACCGGGGTAGGGCGCGCCAACAGAGCCCTCTGGCGTGGTCGCATCGGATAGGGTGATAAAGCTTGTCTCTGCGGCCCCGTAAAATTCATGCAGCCGCGCGTTCGGTGCCATCTGAGCGACGCGTGCTTTGGTCGCTGCATCTAGATGGCCGCCACCTACGAGGATCAGCCGCAAGGCGGGCAGGGGGCGGAGGAGGGCGCTGCGCAGCTGCGTGGGGGTCGCATAGAGGATCGTCGTGTGTTCCATCGCGGCGGTCTGACGGTCGGGGCGCAGGTCGCTAAGGACGTCGACGGTGATGCCTTGCCATAGACCTTCGCAGAGCGCGTAGAGCGCGAGCGACTGATCCAAGCTGCCGAGGATCGCAGAACGGTCGTCAGACGTGATGCCAAAGAGGTCGCGGTTCACGGCGAAACTGCTCACCCAACTGGCGTAGCTACGGCGGATCCGTTTCGGCGCGCCCGTCGATCCAGAGGTGAGCGTGTGTATATACTCTGGCTCGTCATCGGCCTCGAACGGACGGGGCGAGATGCAGAAGCTCTGACCGCTGTGTAGTGCCTCCAAGAGGTGGGGCAGGGTGCTCGCCAGAGGGTTTGGCGCGATCACATCGACAGGGCCACCCGTGGCGCGGGCCACGTAGGGGCGCGGCACCTCAACCCCGTTGCAGAGCAAACGGGCAGTCGGTGATGGCGCGAGGCGCAGGGGGGCGGTGGCGACGGACATGTCCAATCCATAGCGCAACCCTCTCTATCGGACCAGAGTTGCCGACGCCGCTGGCCGCGCTACAATCACCCCCATCTTAGGTTGCACACCTCAATCGGAGGATACTATGACCCTGACGCGCCGTTCCATTCTGGGCACCCTCTGCGCCACTGCTGCGCTGCCGTCTTTTGCGGCGGGTGATAGTCCTCTTCCACGGGTAAGCTTTGTAAATGCGGATGGTGGGATGCACGACAGCGCCGATTGGGCGGGGCATCCTGTGCTGGTGATCAACTCGGCCAGCCGCTGCGGGTTCACGCCGCAGTATGACGCGATGCAGGCGGTTTACGATGCCTATGCAGATCGCGGTCTGATCGTCCTCGCCGTGCCGTCCGACGACTTCCGCCAAGAGTTGTCGTCGATTGATGAGGTCAAAGAGTTCTGCGAGCTGAACTTTAACCTGACCCTGCTGATGACCGATATCACCCATGTTAAAGGGCCAGAGGCGCATCCGTTCTATCAATGGCTCGCCACGGATCATGGCTTTGTCCCGCAGTGGAATTTCAACAAAGTGCTGATTGGTGCCGATGGTCGGGTCAAGGGCACATGGGGCAGCACCACGAAACCTGACAACCGCCAGATCCTCGATTTGATCGAAGCGGAACTGTCCACCTGATTTTCGGCTTTAGGCTTCTGTCGTTTCAGTTAAAACTATGCGCAACGCGGGCCACTGGGGCCTGTAACGTATTTTGAACTGAGGACGATTATGGCGACCGAAACCCCCAAAGCAGAGACCGCAGCACCGCAGCTGCCCATGTTCTACAAATCGCTCGCGCTGCTGAACAAAGCGGCCCACGGCGACCTGCGTTTGCGACCTGCGAAATCGATGAGCTTTGCGGCGAAAGCAAACTCGATCGTTCTGGCAGGGTCTGAATTTGCGTCGGCCAGCCATGACTACCCGATCGTGTTCAGCGGCAAGGGCGCAGAGCCGACCGCCTTTGCGGTGACAGGTCGTAAGACGGGCGAGAACATGTTCGTGTCGAAAGACGGCGCTTGGAAGAAAGGCGCGTATGTTCCCGCCTATGTCCGTCGCTATCCCTTCATGCTGGTGAAGTCGCCAGACGGCACGACCTACAACATGGCGATCGATCCCGAGTCCGAGATGATCCATGCAAAAATCGGTGATCCGCTGTTCGATGGCGATCAGCCGTCCAAGGCGACTGAACGGATGCTGGAGCTCAGCAAGTCCTTCATCATGGACATGGAGCGGACCGCGACCATCATCCGCCAGTTGGAGACGCTGGACCTCCTCGAAGAGCGTCAGGTCGAAGTGACCCTCGCCAACGGAACCAAGTCCCGCATCGGTGGTTTCCGCGTTGTA
>NZ_JALRGW010000109.1:0-956 GCF_023253315.1 Aestuarium sp. | reverse complement strand
CTTGAAACAAGGCGGACGGCGTCAACGGAAATCCCGACGCCTTCAAAGCCAGCCGTCTCGCCGCTTTCAGATAGGCCTGTTAATTTACCGCCAAAAAAGTTCATTTTTGGCGATCCTAGAAAGCTCGCGACGAACTCATTTCCCGGATCGTTAAAGAGATCCATCGGTGCCCCGACCTGCATCACGACACCATCTTTTAGGACAACAATCTTGTCGGCAAGCGTCATCGCTTCGACCTGATCGTGGGTTACGTAGATGGTCGTGGCGCCAAGTTGATTATGCAGTTTCGCGATCTCAACTCGTGTGTCGTGGCGCAAGGCTGCGTCCAGATTCGAAAGTGGCTCATCGAACAAGAACACTTCTGGGTTACGCACGATTGCACGTCCAATGGCGACGCGCTGCCGTTGTCCCCCCGAAAGGGCCGCGGGACGTCGGTCAAGCAAATGTTCCATCTGTAGGATTTTTGCAGCTACTTCGACGCGCTCTTGTATCTCTGACTTGGGCAACCCCTGCAAAGATAAAGAAAACGCCATATTATGGAACACGGTCATATGTGGGTACAGCGCGTAGGATTGGAACACCATCGCGATCCCGCGCTCGGACGGGGGCAGGTCCATAACAGGTCGATCAGCGATGACGATCTCGCCCGAAGTCAATGTTTCAAGCCCCGCAATCAAGCGCAACAAGGTAGATTTTCCACAGCCGGAAGGGCCGACGAAAACGACAAATTCGCCCTTATTGATTTCCAGATCGACGTCCTTGATGACGTGAACCGGCCCGAAGGACTTATTTACATTTTTGAGTTCAACTTGAGCCATCTAAACCTCCTCAAAGGTTGCGGTAAGCGTATCGAAATCAAACGTGCAGCGCAGTGTCTGTTGATCACTTATTCGATCGAATTGAATCGAGTGTTCGCCGCCCGTGATTTCGGAAACTTTATTTGCATGCATCATCGC
>NZ_JALRGW010000108.1:0-960 GCF_023253315.1 Aestuarium sp. | reverse complement strand
GATCTTTTCGACCGTCCGCCCGTGGCGAATGAGTTGGTTAATGGTTGGCATGAAACGTCCCTAAACGTCAAAAATTCAAAAAACAAAACACGCGGCAGCTGAAAAATGTGCGAAAAACGCCCGTGAAAACGTTGCCCGCGCCGACGCGCGCCCCTTCGGTTTTTTCCGAAAAGCCTTCGATCATAGCACTTCTGCTTTTTTTTGCGAGGGGTGCCCAAAAGTTTTTGATGACACACCGCTCGCCGCGTTGTATTTCCCGCACTGGCGCCCGCATTGCGCCAGGTCATGAGTGCTTTTGAACTACTCAGAAAGCAACAGCAGCGTATCCCACATGCGGCCCAGGAAGCCATCTGCCGGCACCGCCTCAACGGCGACCAGCGGCTGCTTGGTCAACACCACGCCGCCCGGCAAGGAGACCGACACATCGCCAACCACTTGGCCCGCCGCCAGGGGCGCGATGAGGCGCTCAGACACGTTGACCTTTAACTCAACCTTGTCGCTACTGCCGGTAGGGACCGTAACGGCCAAGCCGCCCTTCACGCCAAGCGCAGCCATTTTGGTTTGGCCTTTCCAAACGCGGGCCGTGGTCAGGGCGGCGTCCGCCTTCGCAACGGTCACCAACTCAAAGTTGCTATAGCCCCAATTGAGCAGTTTTTGGCTCTCAGTGGCACGACTGGTCGCGCTGCTGGCACCCAAAATGACGGACAGCAGACGCCGCGTCCGCAGACCCTCTCCCCCTCGGGGTGGCACGGGCCGAATCGCCGTCGCGACAAGGCAGTAGCCAGCTGCTTCGGTGTGGCCTGTTTTCAGACCGTCCACCGTGGGATCTCTGAAGAGCAATAAATTGCGATTGGTATCGTTTGCCGCAGGCGTGCCTGGGTAGCGATAGTGCTTGGTTGCGTAGATCGGGGTGTACGCCGGAAAGTCGTTCATCAGCCGCGTCGACAGCAGCGCCAAGTC
>NZ_JALRGW010000107.1:0-1005 GCF_023253315.1 Aestuarium sp. | reverse complement strand
CTCCATCAATCATGGCAATGAGGCGCGCGCCAGTGACGACTGATTTATCACCGCCATCAGCGGCAAGGGCGGCTGCATGTTCGGTGCGAATTGCGGATGTTGCATCGCAGATCGCGTTACTACTTACCGCGTTCACGCAACCAGTCGCGCAAAATATTGGGATCATCGCCCAGATGTGCAGCTTCATTGTCGATTGCCTTCCGTGTTTTGGCGTATGCCTCAGCGGCGTCCAGAGCGGCCTGCTGACGCGCATTGCGCTTTCCTGCGGCAAAGACTGCCAAGACAGCGATAGCGCCCGCCACAAGCCACGCCAGCGCGCGACGGATGCTATCTGGAAGCAAAGCCCACATCAGCGGTCACCCAGCGACCATTTGCGAAGACGCTCGCGCATGATGTAAAGCCCAGCCAGCACCACGATGCCAGCAAAGCCCAGCGCAACTACCTGCGCCGTGCCGGATAGCGAGCCAAGCGCTGCAATACCAGCACCTGCGCCGGATGCGATCTGCAAGGCCGATGCCTGCACAGTAGTGGATTGCGCTGGGCTGATCCGCTCATCAAAGGTAGGCACCTGCTCAAAGACTGGCGTCAGGAACAGTTTGCGCTCGGCCTCACGTCGCCGAACCAAGCCCTTGAGAGTTTTCCCGCCAGCTTTGTTCCATAGTAGGAAAGAATCAGCCGCCTTGGCGTAATCACCATCGAGCAATTTGGCCAGCACAGTGCTACGGCCAAACCCAGAAGCGCCGATATTATATGCCAGCGAAACACAGGCACCAAACTGATTGTCATTCAGGTCTGCGGTAATCATAGGCCGGATCTGGTCTGCAAATTTATTCAAGCCATCCGCAAGAAGCTGATCGGCTTCAGCTTGCGTTATTGTCATGCCAGCGGTGGGGATGATACCAAGGCCAGCGCGTGCCGTTGTGCCATAGCCGATAGTCCAAACGCCAATAACATCACGATAGGCAGTCAGCTTGCAGCCCTCGAATTCCTTCACAAGATCAATCG
>NZ_JALRGW010000106.1:0-1010 GCF_023253315.1 Aestuarium sp. | reverse complement strand
GGTTGTAGCCGTCAATGCAGTGCCAGTGATAGCCGCAGGAGAGGCAGAGCCGATGGTCGTGCCGTCGATGGTGCCGCCGTTGATGTCAGCAGAAGTGATCGTCAGCGACGACAGGGTGTTGCCAGCTAGAGCGGTGTTAAGGCTTGCATCCGACACGTTGGTAAGGTCAGCCCGTGCAGCTTCAATGCCACCCGTGGTAACGCCATCGTGGACATGCACGGATTTGTTTGTTGTGTTTACAGAGAGTTCACCGTCTGCACCCGTGAACGATGTGTGTTGTGACGCTGTGCCTCTGCGGCGCTGAACTTGTTTAGTCATCTGTCACTCCTAAGCGGTTGACGCATTGTATCATATAATTGGCGGTGTCGGCCATTGCAAAGATCATCTGGAGACAAACAGCGTTAGCGGCTGAAAGTTGTTGTATCCATTATTGCACAAACCCAAGTTTGGGCCAATGCTCTGTCGGCTAAGCCTGATTGTGGTGCTTGAAGGCTGCGTTATTTTGATAAACCTGCCACAACCTGACGTTGTCGTGTGCGAGGTATAGTTCATCCAATCTGGGCTATGCACAAAGGCATTAGCAATGCTCTTGGACAATGGTAAGTCTACGACAGCATCATTAAGCAAGATATTCTGCACTTGACCAAGCGTGACCTGAAACACTTCTACCCCAAGGATCGGGTTTCTTGAGTCAAAGACAACAGCCCCAGTGTCTGAATATATTTGCATCCCATAGGTTTCGGTTGATGCAGGGATAGTTGGTGAAAACACTTTGTATTCCAAAGCCGCCGCATCAGTTGTTGCAACAACAAAGTTTGCACCTTGGATGAAATCAGGCAGCACGCTGTTAAGGTGTTCCATCTGTAAAATGCCAGCACTAGGGATTTTTACAAAAGGAAGTTCGTTTATCCCAAGAGATGAATTGAAAACAGTCCAAGGGTATTGATACATTGCAGAATATAAGGTAGTTGCGCTGACCACAGACTGATAAACATAATAGTAGTTTGTTC
>NZ_JALRGW010000105.1:0-1014 GCF_023253315.1 Aestuarium sp. | reverse complement strand
AGGAATTTTTACCAAAGGAGCTGATGTTGGAGCTGACTTAGTGGGTAAAGTTGAAGCTGGAATTCCAGAAGATGATCCTAGAAATCCTGCTGTTATTGCTGACAACGTTGGAGATAACGTTGGAGATTGTGCAGGTATGGCTGCAGATTTATTTGAAACTTATGCTGTTACAATTGTTGCAACAATGGTTTTGGCTTCAATTTTCTTTCACAATGATTTAGGAATGATGATATATCCTTTGAGCATTGGTGGAGCTTGCTTGCTCACTTCTATTATTGGAACTTTTTTTGTAAAACTTGGAAAAAAGAAAAATATAATGGGAGCTCTTTATAAAGGATTCTTAGTTTCTGCTATTTTATCTTTAATCGTATTATACCCAGTTACAGATTATGTAATCGGACTATCTAAAACATATACAATTAAAGACCTTAAATTTACTGGATTAAGCTTATATGTCTGTGGAGTTATAGGTTTAATTATCACTGGACTTTTAATTTGGATTACAGAATACTATACTGGAACAAATTATAGACCAGTACAATCTGTTGCAAAATCATCTACTACAGGTCACGGAACTAACGTTATTCAAGGCTTGGCAGTTTCAATGGAAGCTACAGCTATTCCTGCACTTATCATAGTTGTTGGAATTATCTCTACAAATTTGATAGCAGGTCTTTATGGTATAGCCATTGCTGTGACTACAATGTTAGCATTAACTGGAATGGTTGTGGCACTAGATGCATATGGTCCTGTTACTGATAATGCTGGTGGTATTGCTGAAATGTCCAAACTTCCAAAAAGCGTTAGAAAAACTACTGATGCTCTAGATGCAGTAGGAAACACGACTAAAGCTGTTACAAAAGGTTATGCAATAGGTTCTGCAGGGTTAGGTGCATTAGTTCTATTTGCGGCATACACGGAAGACATTAAATACTTTTCTTCTCAATCTGGGTCATCATTAAAAGGTGTTGTGGTAACATTTGATTTATCAAATCCTTATGTTGTTGTAGGTTT
>NZ_JALRGW010000104.1:0-1019 GCF_023253315.1 Aestuarium sp. | reverse complement strand
TAATGGAGGACTAGTAGGAGTAGCAAACTATAAAAAATTGCAAAGCCCCTCTACATCTTTTAAAGGAGTATTTGATACAAATTCTCAAAATACTTTTAGCTTGAATGATAACTGGAAGTCTGAGCTATTGGAAGCCTTAGAACGTTACCAGAATACTCTAGAAACTAAAGTAAGAACGCCAAGTATTAATAATCTTGCTAATTTAAAAAGCTATGCCTTTAATAGTGATGGAACTATGCTATATCTTGTAGTGCATTCTTTTACTTCTATTAGTAACCAGCAGTGGTATACAATAACTTATAAGTTATTAACCCCTTATAGTCCTACTCACTGTACTGTAGTGGGATTTTATACTGATGGATCTCAAAGTTTAGACGGGTCTAATTATACAGGAATAAGTAGCCTTATACCTGATCGTAATATTCCTAATATTGTATATAAATACTGGTGGAACTCAATCTACGGCGTGGGATTTTATAGCTTCCATACCTTTACTTTAACAAAGTATGAATATAGTGAAAATGGTGGTTATGGAACTTTATTGTCTCAAGAAAGTATAGCGTTAGGCAGTTACTCGGCACAAGCATCTGGGGCAGCAGGAAGCCCCCCAACCTCTGATGATGTTATTGATTACTTTCAATCTGATATAAACAAAAGGACTGTTACATGGAGTACTGACGGATTAAATTTTACGTTAACAGGTGTTGGAAACTATGTTACAAAGTTTTCTACTACTGTACCCTACTCCTTTGCTTCTTCAAATATAACTCTAATAGCTAGGACAACACAGCCGGAAGTAACATCGATTATACGCTATAATAGTGAATTTACAGAATTGTTGGCGCCAAACTATGAAGTGTATTCTATAGAAAATTTTTGGACTACTCCTACTCTTACATTAATAGATCAAAAAACAAATAGTTATCAAGATAAATATACAAATATAGGAGATTATGTAACTAGTACTACAAGTACAAACTTTCCTACTACATCATTTAACTTGAGCCCACAATTTTATT
>NZ_JALRGW010000103.1:0-1034 GCF_023253315.1 Aestuarium sp. | reverse complement strand
ATAATATTTGTAGTTTCACTGTTACTAATTGTAGTATTTGTAGTGTTAGTTGATATACTAGTGTTGTTCATTGTAACAGTAGTAGCACTGTTATCAATATTGATATTAATACTGTTATCTACATTAATATTAAAACTTACACCTATGTTAAGTTCTATACTATTGGTAATGTCAATAATTAAACTGTTTGAAACACTGTTAGATACATTAATTTGGAATATAGCCATTGTAACACTTAAATTGTTTTGTATTTCAATTCTTTGTGTCTGTACAAGACTGTTGTTAATGTTTACTGTAATAACATTTTGAGTAATTCCAACTAGCGTAAAAAGATTACTAAAGTTTGTGTTAATTTTTATGAACGCATCACGAATACATTCGCCGTCTGTTGCGAGTCTACTTGATCCTACATTTACTAATTGAAAATCGCTCATCTTTATTCCTTAGTGATTCATCTTTATACTGTTTATAGTGCCGCCAACCCATTCAGTGATATATGCTCTAATCCATGTGTAGTTGCCAGTAAAATTGTAGACTTTTGTACTTGTTTCAGGATCACCGTCGTATACTAATTTAAATGGTACTTTAACACTTCCCCATAATCCTGTAGTGCTAACGCACTGCGCTTCTTCGACAATAACCGGAGCCCAATCGGTGCCATCATTACAGTTTGTATAGAATGGATCTTCTGGATCAACTCCTAATGTACCTTCAATTTCTATTGTGCCAACAAAATTTGTTAATGTAATTTGCACGGTGTGCAGACCATCGTCACGACTGTAATAGCCGTCTCCTTTGAACTTGTCACCTCTTACAGTCTGATTACTACTGTCTCCTGGGTGTACTGTTAATGGTAATATTGTTTCACTCGCTGCCATACTTATATTTATCCATACTTACTTTTATTAATTTCTTATCAAAATTTTGATCAATTTATCTTCAGGATCTGTATCTAATTCAAATCGTAAGTGTGAATAAACACCATTGAAACTGTTGAATACAGGTCTAACTTCTGTACCATTAAATGAAACAGT
>NZ_JALRGW010000102.1:0-1034 GCF_023253315.1 Aestuarium sp. | reverse complement strand
CCGGGCGCTTCTTGGAGTACATGTCGGCGACCTTGATCTTGTAGAAGTCGGCCACTGTTTTTTGGATGTTCTCGACCGAAATCTGCCGATTTTGGATAGACAGCAGATCCCTGAGTGCTTCTTTGGCCAGCGCAATCGAAATGTCTTTTTGGTTAAAGCGGGAATAGGCCAATATTTTCCGCAGGGCACCTTCAAGCTCTCGCACGTTGGAGCGGACGTTTTTGGCCACACAAAAGGCGACATCTTCGGGCATGACGGCCCCTTCCTGCGCGGCTTTATTAATCAAAATGGCCACCCGCATTTCGAGTTCTGGGGGCTCAATGGCGACCGTTAACCCTGAGTCAAAGCGCGAGACCAAACGTTCATGGATGTCTGACAAGCCCTTGGGGTAGGTGTCACTGGTCATCACAATGTGTGAGCGCTTTGCCAATAAGGCCTCGAATGCATTGAAAAACTCTTCTTGCGTCCGGTCTTTATTGGCGAAAAACTGCACATCGTCAATCAGCAGCAAGTCGAGCGAGTGGTAACGGGCCTTGAACTCGTCAAACGCCTTGCGCTGATAGGCCTTAACCACATCAGACACGAACTGCTCGGCGTGGATGTAGAGAACTTTCGCGTTTGGTTGATCCGCGACCAAGTGGTTGCCAATCGCGTGCATCAGGTGGGTTTTACCCAGACCGACGCCGCCGTAAATGAATAAGGGGTTGTACAACTGCCCTAGTTGACTTGCCACATGCATGGCTGCGGCGCGCGCCATTCGGTTGGCGCTACCCTCGACAAGACTCTCAAAGGTGAGCGCGGTGTTCAGGCGGCTCTTGTGCGCGCTGTCGGTGTTGGCGCTGTCCAGTGGCGCCAATGATGGCGCGTCTATGGCCTCGTCAAAAACGCTGTCACGTGCGATCCGCGGCGCGACAGATGCTGATTTGGTGGCGCTTTCGCGAGGAGTGAGTGCTAACTCTAATATAACATCCTCACCGCACAATGCCTTGAGTGTTTGGGTGATCTTTTGGGCATATTGGCTGCGAACCCAGTCC
>NZ_JALRGW010000101.1:0-1049 GCF_023253315.1 Aestuarium sp. | reverse complement strand
AAGGAATACGAAAATGGCTCACATCACTTTCCACGCACCCCGCGTCGCTCACATCGACCTCGGCGCAATCGTCCGTACCAAAGTTGCAGAAGTGAAAGACGCGCTGGCCCGTCGCGCTGAGTACCGCGCTGTATACAACCAGCTGGCTGCAATGACCGATCGGGACCTCGCAGATATCGGTATCTCGCGCGGAATGATCGAAGACGTTGCACATCAGGCGGCTTACAAGAACTAAGCGTCTTTTAGAGTTTGAAGCTGAGCCTCGATGGAAACATCGGGGCTTTTGTTTTTTCAGCCAATGCTTGCAATACGGAACCTCGGGCCGTATACGCACGCGGTGGCCCGCTTTGGGTCCAGAATCATAACCATTATGCCGTGTTTGCCCACTCCGTCGCTGGAGGGCAGTTCCGGCAAGGAGAAGCGACATGAAACTTAATGAACTCCGCGATAATGCAGGCGCAACCAAGAAACGCATGCGCGTTGCACGTGGTCCGGGCTCGGGCAAAGGTAAAACTGCTGGCCGTGGTATCAAAGGTCAGAAATCCCGTTCGGGCGTAGCTCTGAACGCCTATGAAGGCGGCCAGATGCCCCTCTACCAGCGTCTTCCCAAGCGCGGCTTCAACAAGCCCAACGCAAAGAAATACGCTGTTATCAACCTCGGCCTCGTCCAGAAGTTCATCGACGCCGGCAAGATCGACATCAAGGCAGAGATCACTGAAGAGGCACTCGTTGCTTCGGGTCTCGTTCGTCGTAAGCTCGATGGCGTTCGCATCCTTGCAAAGGGTGAATTCACCGCAAAGGCCAACCTCTCGGTAACCGGCGCTTCGAAGGGCGCTGTAGAAGCTGTAGAGAAGGCTGGTGGTAAAGTTACCATCATCGCCCCCGCAGCTGCGGCGGAATAAGGGTTGTGAGCGCCTTGACGGGCGCTTACATCACTGACAGTTTTCCCAACGCCGCAGACCGGAAAACCGGCCTGCGGCGTTTTTGATGAAAAGAGACGCTTTATGGCTTCAGCAGCAGAACAAATGGCAGCGAACCTGAGCTGGTCT
>NZ_JALRGW010000100.1:0-1056 GCF_023253315.1 Aestuarium sp. | reverse complement strand
AGGGAATCCAATTGAATATGACCCATCAATCGACCCTTTACAACAAGAGATGAATGAAGATAAACAAGAATATTTTCATCCACCGGAGATGTTGTATCCACCACCACAACAACACTATATGCCTCAACAGGAAAAGTTTGATTTTGCGATGCTAATTCCACCGTTTAGCGGTGTGCCGTTGAAAGCCTACGACAAATCGGGCGCTGATATCTCGGATGATATTTTTGCCAAAAACGGCTTCATGAAAGTGGATGCGGATTACACGCAAAAATCCTATGAAGAATGGAGTTCAGACGATTGGCCAAAAACCTATCAGTCACCAAAATACGATAATATGTGGGCGATTGGTATCGCGTTCGCGCCGCCTCATTTTATCAGCAAACCGATGCATTCACCGAACGGGACGTTGATCGCTCCAGCTCCGCCGCGGACAGGTCAACCTTCGGGAACGATGGCTCATGCTGTTGCCAAAACGGTCGTTGATCGGATCAAGGGACGCAAATCCCCAGCACACGAAGCGCCAATGAGTAGAATGGGTGCAGCCTGTGTGGCCAGTACGGGCAAAAGCTTGCTGAAAGGTTCTGCTGCGACGATCTGCGTCTATCCGGTTGTGCCGGATTTCAAAGAATATCCGCAAACAGGACGAGACGAAAACCTGACCTTTGGCGAGATTGGCCTCGCTGGTCACTGGCTCAAGCATCTCTTGCACTATCTGTTCATCTATAAAGCCAAAATGAAAGCATTTTGGTCGTTCATCCCAGATTGAGGAATTGGCATGTCACAACAGAAACCTACTGGCTTTGATGAACGGAACTTTGTGCCTCGTCCGACGAGGTTCACAGTGTTCTTGCGGAATTTTCTGCCGTTCCAAATTGTTCGGTTCCTTATATTGAATATCAAGATCTTGCGGACGGTTGGTGTCGGTAAAAAGTGATAGCAATATCGTCCAAATAAACTGCCTTGAGCCGTGGTGACGGACTGGCTAGGGTTTTGACAAAACCCTCAGGAGGCAGCGTGGACCATAAATATAATCAGCCCCTTGGTGGGAATGAGGTT